>CAZVXR010000001.1:0-16902 GCA_964630865.1 uncultured Pirellulales bacterium
CTGTATCCGATTGTTGTTGTGATGATCGATACCCCGACGTTCTGGAGCAAGATGCGAGAGGTCTGCGACGAAATTGATTATTGCGGGATTCATTTATAGCTTGGTTGGTTTACCACTGTGCCTCGGCATACGGGCCGATGGGGCCTTCGGGTTTTGGCTTCGGACGCGAGTGTAAGATTGCCTCGGCAATCGGGACATCGCTTTTGCGGGTGATTTTAAGGTTGGTAAAGTCGGCTTCGACAATCGAAATCGGATAGCCGAGGGCTTCGATAAGCATTGCATCGTCGGTGATTTTTGCTGCCTCCAGATTTTTCAGATTGGCGTAGGCTTTTTTGAGCAGGGCGGTTTCAAAGACCTGTGGGGTCTGGGCTTCCCATAAATTTGTCCGGTCGAGGGTCTGTTCGATGACGCCGTCTTTGACCCGTTTGACGGTACCATTGACAGGGCAGGCAAGGATGGCTGCGCCCGTCTGGCCTGCTTTTTCGAAGACTTTGCTGATCCAGTCTTCGGTGATGCAGCAGCGGACGGAGTCGTGCACGGCAACGAGTTCCGCTTCGGGCTTAACTTGCTCCAGGGCATTGGCGACGGTCTCGAAACGCTCCCTGCCGCCGTGGACGATTTTGACGCCGTAAAAGCCCATTGTCGGTCCCCATTTGAGCCGTACCAGCTCATCATCCTCAGGGGAAATCGACAGCAGAATCTGCGCAATATCGCTGCGGCCAGAAAATGCTTCAATGCTCCGCAAAAACGCCGCCCGCCCGCCGAGTTCTACGAAGGGTTTTTTCTTGTCCCCGCCGAACCGGGCGCTGGCTCCGGCGGCACAAATAATGACCGCAACTTTTTTCATATTTAATTGGCCTTATTAAAACACCAAAATATCGTCGGATTGTCGAACGAATACGGTGAGGCGAAAATCGCATCCAGGGGGACCGTATTTTGAAGATTTTTCATCGCCGGATAGGGTGGAGCCGATTATAGCGAAAAAACTGGGCGGCCAAAGGGAACTAAAGCCCTGGTTTTGCAGCTTACTCGTATATCGCCTCGCCCTCGACGACCCGTCTTTGTATCTTTTCCAGATACTCGTCCAGTTCCCTGACGCTGGCGAACATATTCATCGCCGGCAGCAGCTTCATGATATCGAATACCTTGCTTATCTGCGGCTGGGGGTTGACCATTGCCAGTTCGCCATAGTACCGGAGCATTGACATCTTGGCTTTAATCATCGCCCCGACGCCGGCGCTGCTGATAAAATCCACAGCCGACAAATCCAGAATGATTGTCGCTATTTTTTTCTGTATCAGTTCGGCGATCTGCCGGTCGAAAAGCTCGTAGGTATCGCCGGTGATCTGTCCGGATAGAATAACTCTGACTGTGTTTTTATTGACCTGCTGCAATTTGATATTTAGCGGCATTGTCGCGGTTTCCTTTTCCGAGTTTATCCAAATTCAAAGACATATTATAAAGGTTAAACCGTGTTTAGGTCAACAAAAAAAGCCCCCATTGCTTAGGTGAACAATGGGGGCTTTTGGGGTTATTTTTTTATTGTGTCAGTTTTATATCGATATGAGGTTCAAAAGGCAGTTTTTGAACCTCATAATTGGCATTTAATTTTCGGCAAACATCATCAGATCGCCTTTGCCGCCGGCGAGTTTCTGGAATCGTTTGGCCTTTTCGGTAGGCTTGTGGCCGTGGCCGGGTTCTTCAAAGAGGCCGTAATAGACCTCTTCCTTGCCGCCCCAGTCCTCGGTCTGATATTCTGCGGCAGCGCCTTTGTCCTGATACAAACGGAAATAGTGCATCGTCTTGACATAAGGCATTTGTGCTTCAATCAGTTTGTAGGCTTTTTCAATGTAATCGGCGTTTTCCTGCTGCTTGACCGGGTCGCCCAAATCCGTGACACCCCATTCGGTCAGATAGACCGGCTTGCCCTCGTCGCCATAGGTACAGACGACTTGATAGGCCAGATTGTTCATCTCGACCCACCACTGTCCGGGCTGGCGCCCCCACGAATACGGATGCCAGCTTAGCGCCTGGAAATAATCATTGGTATTTGTTGACGGCCAGTGCCCTGATTTGATGTTTTCGTAGATCAGAATCAAAAATGCCGCGATGCCGGAGTTGGTGATGTTGATCTCGCAGGCCGGACCTTGCTGCTTGAAGACCTGCAGTGAATTGGTCTGATAGACCGGTGCCGGGGCAAACAGAATGACTGTGGCGTTGGGATTGGCGGCCTTAATGCCCCGATTGGCATAATACATCAAATCGGTGGCAATGGCGGCCTTTTCTTTCCAGCTAAAGACACTTTTCATCTTGGTCTGGCGATAGTCCATCGGATGCAGGAACGGGTCGTGATTCCACTCGTTACCCACTTCCCACAGCGTAATTTCCGGAAACAGTCCGGCAAGGGTTTTCCAGCTTGTCTCATAGTCGTGAAGAACTTTCATATAAGCCGAACCTTCAGTTAGGTCGCGATGTGGTATCGACACATCGTCAATGTCGGCACTATTAGCGTCTAATATCTCAACGTCGTTGAACCAATCGTGATTCATCGCCACGATTTCCAACTCATACTTTTGAGCGATTTGAATCAGCTCTTTGGCCACTGCGACATTTTTCGTTTTGGGTGTTGTGGGGTTTTCCAGCAGCAGTCGGGTGTGCATCCAGGATCGCCAGCTCTTGGCTCCCATGGCATGTATAAGCTCCATCCCCTGCCTGGCCTCTTCCAGCGTAAAATCGCCACGCTCGGTGCGCAGCAAGGCGGGAAATCCAATGCCATAAATCCGGTCGCGTGTGATGGCTGGATAGGGTCCGAATCGAGCGGTTTTCTTTTCGATTGTATGACACCCCACCGTTACGATGAGCAAAACAATCCAACAGGCCAGTTGACAGTCCCACAGTTTTTTCATAATGATCTCCCAAAAAAACAAGAACCAAATCCCGGCAAGACGCTTTCCGGCCTGCCCAACGAGTAAATGTATCAGATTATTGGTGATGTTACAAGTACTTTGAATTTTCGTCAAGGGCATTTTCCTTGAAAATTGGGATAGACAGGGAACATCGTGTGCCTACGACTCAAATGGATTTCCGAAATCTTGTATGGCTTTCAGGATAATCGGATAGCTCTTTTTCCACCGTCCCGGCGGCGGATTTTCCGAGATTTGAATCTCAAGCCGTCCAGTGCGTCCGGCCTGATTGAGAATCTCCATGGTCGCATTATAAATTTCTTTCTCCGATCCCAAATGCACCGATGAGGGGAAATTCAGCATCAGCTTTTTGTCCGGCCACATTGTAACAGCCTGTCTCGCGGAGGTGTCGTTGTCCGGCGGGGGGGAAAAGGAATCCAGCATTCGTACCGGAGATTTTCCGATTAAGTCCCACAGCGTCTTAAGGTCGCCGTCCATGTGTACTGTCAGTGGAATATTTTTCTCGGCCATAATATCGGCGGTGGCCTGATAAGTCGGCATGCAGTATTTTTCAAAATACGCCGGCGGGATCATCGGAGCGGTGATATTATCACCGATAACATAGTAGGGGATGGGGTCATTGACGATCAGCTTTGCAATCTCAACCAGTTGGTTGTGCATCAGCAAAAAGCACTCTTCGAGGACATCCGGTGCGTCCATCATGTGCAGGGCTAGGTCTTCGATGCTGACCCACTCGACCCACATTTGCTGATAGGGGCTTCTGCCGATAAAACAGTGCGGCAGGCCATTGTCGCCCAGTTCTTTGAATGCATCGCTTAGCGGCTCCGGGCAGTGTCGAACAGTAATATCCCGCAGGTAGGCCAAAAACGGCTTATAGTCCTTAAGGTCTTTGATAAAGTGTTCTTTAATCGCACGGGTGTTCAGTACCGGATCAAAATGCACAATCTCGGTCAGTTGGCCTTCCGGGGTGTGCATGATGCTGCGGCAGCCGCGATTGCCATTTACGACAATGTCTTCGCTGGTCAGCTTGCAGCGGGAATGCTCCAGTGTATGTGCCGAAAGCCATTTGAGGTGGCAGATGTTGTCCCGACCGAGTAAATCCCAGGTCTCCTGCAAAGGCGACATTCCGTGATACTGAACAAAGGGTACTAAATCAAATGGCTGCGAGCGGACAAAGGCCGTCATTCTTTGTGTCATTGTTTTCATCTTTTTTATGCCCATTTCAATAGTCTTTCAAGGAGACCTTTTTGTTCTTGCGGTTCGCCCGTCGGGATAGATATAAAAACGCCCTTGGGTGACATTGCCTGCATAAACTCGTCCAGTTCTTCTTTTTTCAGTGTGATAACCATCGATTTGCCGGCTTGTTGAATCCGCTTGAGCAGCTCAATCCACTGCATAATCGGTTCGCCTGCGCCGGTGCCGGGAACCCACTGGATAGCGTTGATCTGCGGCAGCTCCAGCAGTACATCCAGATGCCGTGCCACGCCGGGGCCGTCCAGATGAAAGATATTGTGCGTCATTCCATTCATTTCTTCCAAAATACCCGGCAGGACAAATTCTTTGAATTGATCGGTGGAGATCATTGCCGAAAAATCGCAGCTTGGGATGTGCAGCTTGCCAAAGGAGGGGATGCCCATCCAGGTCGCCGACAGTTGATTATGTTGCTTGAGTACCGCATCGAAATGATCAAAGAGTGTGTGCCAGTCGCGAATCGCCAATTCGCCAGCCTTTTTGACCGCCTCCGGATTGTCGTACAAATCCATACACAACAGCTCATTGTTCTTCCATGCCGCAACGCAATCCATTCCGGGGTGCAGGTCGGTATAGCCGACCATATAGCGGCCTTTGCAGCGTTCCAGCGCCATTGCCGTCATTTTTTCAACTTGTTTGAAATAGGCATTCTGACGGCTAAACGAAAGCGACAGGACTTCCTTCCAGTCGGGCAGATGTTCGGCCCAGACGGTTGTTTCTTCAAAAGTCATCGCAAGGCCATAAAAGCCCGAATAGACTACCGGTCCTAAATTCGGCCAGAAAATCGGAAACGATTCGCCGAGAAAGCTGGTTGTTTCGATATACCGCTCAAATGCCGCAATCATCCCCTCAGCATCAAACCAGCGGTCTTTCCACGACCGTGTGTCGTTTTGTCGTGCTGGCGGCAGAGGGCAATAATTGACAAATTGCACGGGCGCTCGATCGAGCAACTCCTGGCTGTACCAGGCATTAATCCTTTCCATTGCTTTTGAAAAATCTGGCTTGCATGCCAAGTCCAGTGTCCAGGGTGTGATCGACATTTTACTTCTCCAAACAGAGGAATTCTTTTATTGAACTGACTCGCCGGCATTGTGACGACCCACAACGCGACCGTCGTCATTGACGTTGTGTTTGGATTTTTTAAGGTCGCTAATGAGATTGCTCAGATCTTTAAACCCGCCGATGGTAAGCCAAATGGTAATAAGGGTCCCCAATATCACCGTAATCCACATCTGAATTTGCCAGTACAGTCCCCAGCCCTGATCGCCGGTTTCGGCCAGCCAGTTCCAGACCATGCCGATGGCGAAAATAATAAAACTAACCACGCTCAGCGACATCACGCCAAAGTAAATGATCTTATCTTTCGGGGTAAAATCTTTGTCAATTTTGAGCAGCCGGTACAGCCAGAAATCACCTTTTTGCTCTTCAAACTTATCTTCTTCGATTGCATATTTGCCGCGATTCAGCAGCCTATCCATATCAAAGGGTTTATTGCGGCCGTCAATTGCCGAAACCAAGGCAAAAATTACCCAGTTTAGGGCAACGGCGCCAATGGCAAACTGAGCGCCATTCAATGGGAAATTTTCGGTTTGGGTAATGAGGATATATCCAATGATCGGTACGACAAGACCGACGATCATCGACACCCACGCGGCGCGAGTAGTACACCGATTCCAATACAGCCCCCCCAGCATCGGTACCATAATCGTCCCGGCCTGCAGTGAAATCAGAAGCGCCCAAAACATTTGGATATCCAAGGCTAAGAGAAAGTACTTGCCCACGAAATACATGGACGAACCCAATGCCAATATCGATAACCGAAGCAGCCATAGGTGGGTCTTAGGATTAAAGGGGGTCTTGCGAAACGGCAGAATAACATCCTGAATAAGCATCCCGCCAAAGATCAGGAAATAAGAAGCGGTCGGAGCGATAAAGGACGCCAAAAACGTGGCCGCAAACCCTCCCAGCAATCCGGCTGGCAAAATGAAAGACAACGCCACGGGTACTGTCATTTCGCGCATCCCCTGCCGGCCGAAGGTGTCGATGTTGGCATCTAAAACACTTTTAACCTGGTCGGCGACCGATTTAAAAGCGGGGTGGTACATCACCACAAAGGCACAGATCGGCATCAAGGCCAGCGCTCCCCAGACGGTCATGTGACGCACGTTGGCTAAAATCATCGCCATGTGGGACTCGTGGGCGTTCTTGGCCGAACAGGTCGTTGGTCCCTGCATCGAATGAACCGGCCACAGGAACAACGACCCGATGGCAATCCATAGAAAATAAGTAACGTTATAGGTGTCCAGCCCCTGAATCTTGAAGGGGTGCACCAGGGAGCGGTCGGCGGCGGCATACGAAACGCCTTCCATGATCTGCGACCAGGGGAACTTAAACATCAAAAAGACAAAGATCGCCAAAAAGACAAACAAGCAGACGATGCCTTGCAGGAAATCCGTTACCATCACCGTCACCTGCCCCCCCATAAACGTAAAAAACAAGGTCACGACAATCAGCGTAATCATCAGGAAATCGAAGGTTGCCAGGGTATAGCCCAGACACTCGAAGGTCGGTGGCAAATTGAAAAAACCGATAAAAAATCGTGCCCCGACAGCCGGGATGATTCCCAGACCAAAAACCCCCGACATAAATCCGATGATGCCGGCACTGATGCGGTAGCCCTTGCTGTAACGCAGCTCAAAAAACTGCGATTGCGTTAAAATGCGGGTTTGACGCCAGCGGTATCCGACCCAGCCTGAAAGCGATACGAAAAGAAAAATAGGAATCAGCAGTTGGTTCCACCATATCGCTGTAAATCCCGCATCATAATGCACTTGGAATTGTGCAATGATGGTCGCCGCACCCAAAAAGCTCATCGCGCTGGCTGTGGTCAGCAAAAATCGTCCGCCGCAGCGATTGGCGACCAGGAAATCAGCCACGCTCTTGCTATACATATTGGTATAAATGGCCACCGCCACCAAGCCTGTCAAAAAGATTCCAATTATCCACCAATCCATCGCATGAAATGTCATAAGAGTCTCATTCAAATTTTAGTTGCTACTTTTATTTACCAACAACACATTTAAGATTTACCGGGCCGTAAGAATGGCCGGGGTTTTCTGTAACGTCAAATGTTATAAAATCACAGGTCTTGACCGGACCATTGATTGAAATACCTGCAATGGCCTCTACTTTTGTCTGGCCGGAATACCACGGGTCAGACTTTTCCATTTCATTGCAGAGCACATAATAGCAGGTATTGGGTTCAAGAGTCAAAAGCTGGCCCAGTATCCCGTATCCAAAACCCTGCTGATCTGTCTTGCCCCAGATGCCCACACCTGAGCTGGCCAGTGTTTTCTGGTCACTGGCCCGCACAAGACGCAAAGCGTGGTTTTCGATCAGCCCCCGGCCTCGCTCCTGATACATTTTGGGCAGATGCGAGGTGTCGCTGCCTCGATAACGGCCCAATTCATAAACCACAACCGGCTTATCTCCAACCGTGATTTTCATGCCATACCAGCCGGTGGGGCCTTCCAATTTTGTTTCGGACAGCTCGACTGAGGTGATCAGCGGCTGCTCATTGACATACTCATATCGCAGGTCGATCGCTCGGATCGAATGATTGAGCTTGTCCCTGACATTAAAGGTCTTTAGGTCATCCGAACAGGCTGGGCCGTCAATCGTAAAATCGGGCGACGTCTTCAGTTCAACGGTGGAATCCAAATTGCAGCCTACGGTTTCATAGCTCATCACATAGTAGCTCTGATTCGGTTTTAGCAAAATATCCGTTGCCGTAAATTTAAACCCGTTGGCGTTGGCCTGTCCCAGCCCCATGTTGACCATATTTCCCCAGGAAACACAATCTTTGTCGCTTTCGCGAATAATCGCCAGATTCAGCATTCCCTTGCGGTCATCGCTGACGCGCGTTCCGATTTCACGGACGCGTACGGCGCGATCCTTGACGGTGATTTTCATTCCGACGTAGCGTTTGACATCGCCGGATGACGATTCAATCAGCGAGGTCAGCTTGGGTTGTGGCTCTACCCGATACCGCAGATTCACGCCGCCCCGGATGGAGTCGGTTTGGCCGTAGGCACAGATATAGCCGAAGCTGCCCTGATCCCAAGCTACGCCATCAAATTTTAAAGCCGTGTCCTGACGAGTTTTTACCTTGACATAATCGAGCCGCTTATCCTGTCCGGCCAGTTCCTGGCACAAGACATAATAGGTGGTTTGCGGCTTTAGGATGGCCTCTGTCAGGCCGTATTTAAAACCGGCCGTATCTGCATAAGGATTCGACAGATCGATTTGGGACCTCGCGACCGTTGCGCGATCGCTGACGCGTACAATCTTGGCCGGATGACTCTGTGTGTTGCCCTCCAGTGCATAACGACCAATCGCTGTGACCCGAACCGGTTGATCGCCGACAGTAACGCGAATACCATACCAGCCTCCGTCCTCTCGGATCGCCTGCTCATCGAAATACATCTGCTCAATCAGCGAGGTATCTTTAGGATTAAACAGCGGCATCGGTGTTTTGGTGGTTGCCTCGGCGCCGATATAAATTTGTCCCAGGGGGTATCGGCCATAGAGAGTCGGGTTCGGCTCATCTTTGCCGGCAATCGCTAAATTCATCGCCGGTTCCCCAGTGAAATCCACCACGGCGATCTTCAGCACATACCAGCCCTCGGGTACAGAATCCGGCACGCGAAATTCTGAACGGTGTGCATACGGCCCCCCGTTTGCCCATTCGGCAGCCGGAAAATTGGGGTCCGTATTCAATGGGATCAGCCTACTGTCATTTTGCAGATAGGCTTTCAGGTGATAATAAGTCTCATATAGCCGGGCAACGCCCTTTTGATGCCAAGACTGGCGCAGGCTGAATGTCTGGCCAGGTCGAACTTGGTTGGGGTAGGCCGCCTCGGTCAGAACAAAACGATACCCCGATCGTTTTTGGTAATATTCTTCGATGGTTTCGCCTGTTTCGGGAACAATCTGATTTAAAGCGCCGGTTTCGCTGCTGCCGCCGGTTTGATACCATCCCATACAACTGGAACCCAAATCCAAGGCCATCTGAACAGCCCGAAACGTATCCATTCCACCGGCCATCGTATAGAGCGACCCGTCTATCGATCCCCATTCGGAATGGAATTTGCGGTTTTTAACATTATTTTTGATAAATTCGAATTGATCCGGATGAGTTGCTTCCGGCCAGCCCATGCAGCGCCGCACCATCATTGCGCCGAGGTCTTGGACGGCATGATAGATTCCGACATCCTGCATTTCCTTTTTGCCCCAGCCCACAATATCCATGGCCAGCATCGGCGTTGGAACGCGATCGCGCGGAAAAGCAGTTACATATTGATCCATCATCGTCCGCAGCGTCTTGATCTTCGTTTCATGGTCGGGCCATTCGATCTGGCTGTGCCATTCGCCCCAATAGCCATAGGTGGAAATGTCAATTCGCTCGATATACTGCTGCCAGAGAGGAGTTTGGTAATACCGATCGCCCAAGGCTTTCAGAAATTTACCCAATTTTTCCAGAAAAAAAGGATTCCAGTAGTCCGGTTCAAATTTCTTTTGAGGCATGGGATTGCTGTAAAAGTTGTCATACCACCGCCCTGACATCCTGGAATCTTCGTAAACCCACTGGGGAATATGGATAGTGCCGGGGATTGAGTGGGGGTCGGTCAGATGAATCCCGATACTAATTTTCTTGTTTCGCGAGGGGTCTGCCCAAAAGGCGACAAAATTATCGATTATTTCCCATCGGTAATCGCCCTCATAATTAGGCTCTAAGTGTCTCCATACAAAGTAGTTACAGTAAACCATGCTGCTCAATACCGTTTTGTTGTGATTCTCTATCTCGGATATCGGGGTGCTGTAAATATACTGCATCCACCCTTTGCCGGGGTTTTTGAAGGCGGTATCAATCTCGACAGGGTGCACAGTAACAGAGTTCTCGGCAATGGCTAATAGTGAGCCGCACAAAAGAATGCCCATCTGGTATAGGACTCGATATTTCATTTATCTCCTTAACCGATATCTATTAATTTACTTTGCTATTATACATAACAATTTTTAAGTTACAATTTATTTTCATTTTTTTTCCTATATTTCTGTATTATTATATTGATTGTTTTTTTATTTGATATATAATACATAGTTGTATCTCGTTTTATTTTTTTTCATAAAACATGTGTTATATAACAATTTTTTTGTTTTCATGGAAATCTTGATATGACGACGGATTTAAACCAAAAATCAAAACCAGCCTATCAAATGATCTGCGATGATGTTAAATGCGGCATTCTGGATGGAACCTACCAACCCGCAGAGCAGTTGCCGACAATCAAGAATCTCGCAAAAAGATACAAGGTATCACTTGTAACTGCGGTTCGTGCCATTAACATCCTAAAAGAACAGGGGTATGTTTCCACAACCTGGGGCGGGGGCTGTTTTATTGCCGAAAAGGCTGCCGTGAAAAAGGCCGACCGAATTGCAACACTCACGGTGTCTGGAGAGACCCTCTTTTCGTACGATCCCATTGTGTCCTACTGGGATCAGATCTTTTCTCAAACAATTTTTGGCGTGCAGTATCAATGTGCCCGTGAAAAGATTAAGAATCAAAGTATTTTAATTCCGCTGGCGACAATTACCGACGTTGACACGCTTTCTGTATATCTTGGACAACAACTTATGGATGTGGATGGGGCGATTTGCGTCTGGCATGATATTAACCCTCAGACAGCGGAATATATCCAGTTGGCAGTTGCCAAGCCTGTGATTTTTAGTACGTTCGGGGTCGAAGGGTGGCATCGGTTCAATTGTGTCCAGATTGATCTGTACGATCTGACATGTAAAATGGTCCAGCATCTGATCGACGCTGGTCATGAACGTATTGCCTGTATCGCCGGGGTTGATTTAGAGGACAGATGTTATCGTCAGCGAGTAGAGGGCTATCTGGACACTCTCAAGAAGAATAATTTACCGGCCAACAAGGATTTGATGTTTTACACAGAAGATCGTCAAGCAGCCATCTTCAAGTGTTGCAGTCTATGTCTTGATGAGTACCCCAAAAAAGGCTTTACCGCGGTCTTTTGTTTCAATGATTATCGGGCACTCGCCCTAATGCAGACCGCCGAAGAGTGCGGCGTTGTCGTTCCAGACCAACTTGCCGTGGCCGGTTTTGACGGCACGCCGCAGGCGATCAAGAAGGGTATTACAACAATTCAATTGCCATTCTATCAGGTTGGATGCGAGGCGACGCTGCTATTGGAAGCGATTGTTGATGGACGGCTTCAACCCCCCATTCAAAAGCGGATTAGTCCGGGAATTATTCTTGGGAAGTCAACAACTCTTAACTTTAGCAACAATTAACCACCATTTAGACAGGAGATAAGCTATGATTAAACTTACTTTTATTGGGGCGGGCAGTATCGGGTTTACTCGACAATTAGTTCGCGATATTTTAAGTGTCCCAGAGTTCCAGGATGCACAGATAGCGCTGACGGATATCAGCAAGCCGAATCTCGACTTGATTGCGAAACTGTGCAGTAAAGACATCAGAGACAACAAAGTCTCGGCCAAGCTGATTGTTACGACGGATCGTCGGCGTGCCGTTGCCGACGCTGATTATGTGATCAATACGGTGCGTATTGGCGGCGAAAAAGCCTACGAAAAAGATATTGAGATCCCGCTCAAGTATGGCATCGACCAGTGCGTCGGCGATACGCTCTGTGCCGGCGGGATTATGTACGGCCAGCGCAATATTCCGCAGTTGCTGGCCTTTTGCAAGGATATCCGCGAGGTGGCCAAACCGAAAGTCCTGTTCCTCAATTATGCCAATCCCAATGCGATGAATACCTGGGCGGCGATCGAGTACGGCAAGGTTAATACGATCGGATTGTGCCATGGCGTTATCAATGGGGGGCTGCAGATCGCCGAGGTATTAGGAGTGGAGGCTAAAGACCTCGACTATATTTGCGCCGGCATCAACCACCAGACATGGTATTTACAGCTTTTGCATAAGGGACGCAGGATTTCCGCTGAGGAACTGATCGCGGCTTTTGAAAAACACCCGGTTCACAGCAAAACCGAAAAGGTGCGGATTGATGTGCTCAAGCGGTTCGGTTATTACAGCACCGAATCCAATGGACACCTCAGCGAGTATGTGCCATGGTACCGCAAACGTCCTAAAGAAATTCGGCAGTGGATCGATATGTCGGAGTGGATTCACGGCGAAACAGGGGGTTATTTGCGTTATCACCGCGAACGTCGCGACGAGTTCGAGCAGGAATTCAATAAGATGCTGGCCGCGGAGATGCCGCCTTTAGGTCCCAAGGCTCGCGGTCTGGAACATGGCAGCTATATTATTGAGTCGCTGGAAACCGGACGGCGATATCGCGGCCATTTCAATGTCCGTAACCAGGGGATTATTTCCAATCTTCCGGACGATTGTATTGTCGAGGTTCCCGGTTATGTCGATCGCAATGGAGTAAGTATTCCGCGTGTCGGCGATCTGCCTTTAGCATGTGCGGCCACCTGTCTGGCCAGCATCAATGTCCAGCGAATGGCGGTTCAGGCGGCGGTCCATGGCGACATCACACTGCTCAAACAGGCAATGCTGCATGACCCCCTGACCGCGGCGGTCTGCAACCCCCCCGAAATCTGGCAGCTCACCGACGAAATGCTGGTCGAGCAGGCCGAATGGCTGCCTCAGTATAAAAATGAAATCCCCAACGCAAAAAAACGTCTTGCTCAACCGTCGCATCTGGCCACAAAAGCCTGGGCTGGCGCCGCGCGCAAAAAAATAGGTGCAAAAGGCAGCATTGCCCAAAGAACAAAAAGGCTTGGCCCCTAATAATAGCGTTTCGATGGATCCATGTAGATAAAGTTCGTGTGTCAGCGTGGAATTCCGAAAGAACCGATTGTAGGGAATAATAGTATGATTTCGAAACGCCAGCTTGTGATAGATGTTTTGCGGGGCAGGCGTGCCGAGAAATTCCATGTTTTGGCACAACCCATGCGGATCATTTCTACGGTGCGGTGCCCGTAACGGAACAACTTACCGATGACGAGATCAAGGATGGGTATGAACTTAATACCGGTAAGGTGATTGTGCGGCGGTTTAAAAGTATGGATACGTTTTCAATGCCGGCGGTACTTGTGCCAGGGCACGGCCCGTTCACCTGGGGCAAAACGCCGATGGCCGGTGTGGAATCGGCGATAGTGCTGGAAGAGGTAGCCAGAATGGCCGCTGGAACTATTGCGATTAATCCACAGCAAAAAGCGATCAATCAAACGTTGCTGGATAAATATTACTTACATAAACACGGTAAAAACGCGTATTATGGACAAAAATAAAAATGGAGACACGATGAATCTTAATTTCAAAAACTACGAAGTATGGTTTATTACCGGTTCTCAACACCTGTACGGTCCGAAAACGCTAAAGCAAGTCGATAAGGATTCCTCGCAGATTGTCGAATACTTCAATCGCAATTCAAGTATTCCCTGCAAGGTGGTCTTTAAGCCCGTCGTCAAAACGTCGGAGGAAATATACAAGATATGCCTTGAAGCCAATACCGCTCCGGCTTGTGTTGGACTTGTCATGTGGATGCATACTTTCTCGCCGGCCAAAATGTGGATTGCGGGCCTGGGTATCCTCAAAAAACCCTTTGCACACCTGCATACGCAATTTAACCGCGACATTCCGTGGGAAAGCATCGATATGGACTTTATGAATCTCAATCAGTCGGCACATGGCGACCGAGAGTTTGGGTTCATTTGCACACGGCTGCGTAGAAACCGAAAAGTTGTCGTTGGCTTCTGGCAAGACCCCAACGTAATTCAGCAGATTGACATTTGGTCGCGGGCGGCCTGTGCGTGGCATGACACACAAGGGATGAAAATCGCCCGCTTTGGCGACAATATGCGGGAGGTGGCCGTCACCGAGGGCGATAAGGTGGAAGCCCAAAAGCAGTTTGGTTACACGGTCAACGGCTACGGTGTCGGCGATCTGGTCGCGGCCGTCAACAAGGTCAGCAAAGCCGAGATTGACAAACTCGTCACGCAGTACGAAAACCAATACGCGATGAAGGCCAGGGGAAAAGAGCTTCAAACGGTAAAAGACGCTGCCAAGATCGAGGCTGGGTTGCGGAATTTCCTTGAGCAAGGCGGTTTCAAGGCATTTACAACCACGTTTGAAGATCTGCATGGATTGGCGCAACTGCCAGGTCTGGCCGTCCAGCGGCTGATGGCCGACGGCTATGGTTTCGGCGCTGAGGGCGATTGGAAGACAGCCGCCCTGGTGCGGTCGATGAAGGTGATGGCCGCCGGCCTCAAAGGCGGCACGTCGTTTATGGAAGACTATACCTACCACCTCGACCCGGCAGGGATGAAAGTGCTGGGTGCGCACATGCTGGAGGTCTGTCCCTCGATTGCTGACGGCAAGGCATCGCTCGAGGCTCATCCGCTGGGCATTGGCGGCAAAGCCGATCCGGCACGGCTGGTCTTTAACGTTGCCCAGGGCGCGGGATTAAACGCTTCGCTGATTGATATGGGTAATCGCTTCCGCCTGCTGATCAATCCGGTCGAGGTGGTTTCACCTGACGCCGATCTGCCTAAGTTGCCGGTAGCGCGTGTGGTGTGGGCGCCTAAGCCTGATCTGAAGATAGCTGCCGCGGCTTGGATCTTGGCGGGCGGGGCACATCATACCGGCTTTTCGATGGCACTGAAGACAGAACATCTGGAAGACTTTGCCGAGATGGCCTGTATTGAGTCGGTAGTTATCGACAACAAGACGGACATCCGCGACTTCAAAAAAGAGCTGCGGTTCAATGAAGTGTATTATTGGATGAACAAGGGACTGTAAACACAGTCTGGTTGTGGATGTTAAAGATGGAGGCGAGCTGGGCACGGCGGTCTATGAATCGCAATCCGTTCGATCTCATACTAATAACAAGTTGCCCATTGGGTTTTCAGTCGATAGGCAGTTTGATCGGTCTATTTAACGATAATTACGGTATTGATTGGGGGTCATTCCCATCGTTTGCCGGAAATAGCGAATGAAATGACTGTGATCATAGAACCCGTTATTTTGAGCAATACATGTAACAGACTGGTCTGAATGAAGCAGGTCGTAACATGCCTTGTGAATACGATAGCGAATTAAAAATTTGATCGGCGCAATCTGGAATACTTTTTTAAAGTTGCGCTCAAATTGATTCACGGAAAGACACATAATGTCGGCGAGTTTCTCAATCTGTATCGGATATTTGTAATTGCTGTTGATGAACTGAATTAATTTGGAAAACTGTTGATGGGGACTCCAGCTTTCATCTGAGTTGCGAAAGACTCGTGTTACTCCAGCGACGCCAACGACATACCCATGACCAGAGACTAATGGAACTTTCGTTGTGATATGCCAATCAATACGGCCCTCTTTATTAGACACCAATTCCACACGATCTTTCAGGGGTTGACCTGTTTGAAGCACCCACTGATCATCGCGATGGAATATCTCAATCTGGTGCGAAGGGAAAAAGTCGGAGTCGTTCATACCAATCAAATCTTCTTGCTTGTCCAATCCCAATTTTTCCAAAAAAACCCGATTTGCCATAATGAATCGTCCCTTGCGATCCTTGGCAAAAAAGCAAGTATCGGGTAAGGCATCAAACAATCTTATGAAACTGGACTGAATTTGTATATTTTTCAGCAGGCGCTGCTGGAAATCTATCTTGTTTCTGATGGTCATATGATCGATCCTGATTGATTCGATAAAGTTGTCTTATCCATACTCATGGCGGCATTCTTTAGGACGACATCGCTACTTTTGGATTCAATTCGCGTTTCTCTCCCCCAAATGCGGGTTTCGCTGATAACGAGTTTTGTAAAACTCACTTTTTTGATACCGAAAACAGAGAGTTCTTTAAAAACAAGCGCTGTCATATTAGTAATATACCAGCACAGTAAACACAGCCGCAGCAGACAAATCTGGTCTTTGTCGGCGTGTACTTTGCAGGATTACCGCATCAACCACTCATGGTGAAATTATACACAAACTAAATGAGTTTGTACAATTATTTTTGTTTTTTTTGTTTAATAATGGATGTAGCTTAGATCGCTTGTTTAATTGAATAGTATTGCTGATGATGGACATTCCATGGCTGTTGTTGCAAAGGATTGGTGTGATGACAACCAAGCACCAAAAACTTATTGAAAGGAAGCTGCTATGAAAATTGGTTTCAATATGCTTTTGTGGACCACCCATGTGACTCAGGAACAGTTTGTTCTTTTGGAGCAATTGAAACAGATTGGATATAACGGGGTGGAGGTGCCTATCTTTGAAGGCGATGTTGAACATTATCAAAACATCGCGAAAGTTCTGCGGGCAAATGGACTGGAGGCAACTGTCGTGTCGGTTATTCCGGACGAAGAACATAATCCTATCAGTCAAAATGCCGCACATCGCCAAGGCGGTCTCGATTATCTCAAGTGGGTCATAGATTGCTCACAGGCACTGGGCTCCAAAGTGATTTGCGGACCATTTTATCAGCCCTTGGGAGCGTTTAGCGGCCGGGGCCCTACGAAAGATGAAAAACAACACGGGATAGAAATACACCGGCAGGCAGCCGATTACGCGGCCAAGGCCAATATAACCCTGGCCATTGAACCGCTCAATCGCTTCGAGTGCTATTTTTTGAATTTAGTTGAAGATGCCGCCAAT
>CAZVXR010000002.1:0-2310 GCA_964630865.1 uncultured Pirellulales bacterium
GATCGCGATCTCCAGCCGGATTCAGGAAAACGCGACCTGGCCGCTGCTCAGTCTGGCCAACCGCCCGCTCAAGCCCGGCCCACTGAAAGCTCTGTTTGAGCGAGCCGATCTGGTTATCGCCAACGACACCGGCCCGCGACACATCGCCGCGGCGCTCAACAGGAAAATCATCACGCTGTTCGGCCCCAATAATCCGGCCTGGACGCAAACCGATTATCCCCACGAAATCCAAATCCTCGGACAAGCCGACTGTGCGCCGTGCGACAAGCCCCGCTGCCGCCCAAAAGAGCATACCTGTATGCTTTCCATTTCCGTCAGCAGTGTCTTTGAAGCCGTTGAAAAAATGCTGGGGACGACAAAATGATAGATAAATCACTGATTCAGCTCGCTCCGGATTTTTTTATTCATCAGGATTTTGTCGAGCCATTAAGGAGATATGGAATCAAAAATCTCGACTCGGTGTTTGCCTTTCAGGGCGGGGCAGACTTAGCCAAAAAAGAGCTGACGCAATGGCGCAGCCGTATGGAAATCACATTGCAGGAACTCAACGTCCGCTGTTTTCTTAAACGATACAATCGCCCCCCCGCCGCCGTCCAAATACGCAACTGGCTAAGCCACGGCAGCCGCCAACTCACCGCGATGTACGACATCCTGCCCTGCACGGAGCTAAACCGTGCCAATGTCGGAAGCTATCAGGTCATCGCTTACGGCGGACGCTGGAGGGGTATTTTTGAGGAAAAAAGTTTCGCCATCCTGCTGGAGATACCCCAGGCGCAATCGCTGGAAAAACAGTTGCCGGAGTGCTTTACTCAACCCAGCTCACAAAAAGTGCGTCAATTACGCATCACATTTTTGGATCGTCTGGCTGATTTTGTACGGCGATTCCACCAGTCCGGCTTTTGCCACCGCGACCTGTATCTGTGCCATATCTTTCGAAACGGCAATGACGAGCTGTCTTTGATTGATTTGCAGCGAGCATTTCAGCCGCGACTGTTTCGCAGCCGTTGGATTCGCAAAGATCTGGCCCAGCTTTATTACTCCGCGCCAGGTGACATTATCAGCCGGAGCGACCGCCTGCGATTCTATCTGCGATACGCACAAAGAGACAAATTGACCGATTCCGACCGGGCTTTCATCCGAAAACTAAAACAAAAAGCGTGGCGGATGGCCGACCGCAATATCCGTCGAGGCAACCCTGCCCCCTTTGCAAAGTAAAGCCAACCGAGGATACTACGCACTATGATTTCAGCAGCAATTATTATCGAACGAACCGAAATACGTCTGGGCGGAGCCGAACGCTCCATCGCGGAATTAATGGACGAGCTTCAAACTCAGGGCATCCGTGCCCGGATTCTGGCGGCGGCAGGCACACCTGCGGAAAACATTGCAGTGCTCTGCTCAAATCAGCCTACCCATCGCATCCGGTTGTCCGTATTTGAAAAAGCTCTTCTTAGCCATCTCGCCGATAACCACTACGACATCGTTCACAGCGTTCTGCCTTTTGCATTTGCCGACATCTATCAGCCTCGCGGCGGCAGCTACAAAGAAGCAATGCTCCAAAACGCCGCAAGCTACACCAATCCGGCTCTCGCCCAATGGAAACGCTGGACGCACTTTTTCAATCGCCGCAGAACCGCCTGTCTTTACGCAGAACAGGCTCTCTGCCGACCGACAGAGCATACTATCGTCGCCGCCTTGTCAGACTACGTCAAACAGCAATTTATTCGACATTATCAATTGTCAGAAAATCGCATTGCCGTGATCCCAAATGGAATCAATATTCATCGGTCGGCAACCCATGAAAACGGCGAGACTTTCCGGCAATCTCTCTGCACGAACACTGCCCTGAAAGACTGTCCCAATCCGGTTCTATTTTTGTTTGCAGCCAATAATTTTCGCCTCAAAGGTCTTCGCGAGGCAATCAGCAGCATGCAAATCGTGATCCGCCAGCATCCCGAATCCCCGGCGTTTCTAATTGTTGCAGGCTCAGACGACCCCGCCCGATACCAAATACAGGCAAAAATGCAGGGCGTTGAAAAACGCGTCCTCTTTCTCGGCGCCCAAGGAAATCTCGGCAGCGCCATTGCTGGCTGCGACGCGACAATCCTTCCCACATGGTACGACCCCTGCTCTCGCTTTATTCTCGAAGCCCTGGCCGCAAATAAACCCGTCATCACCACACGATTCAATGGCGCATCCGAACAGTATCAGGACGGCAAACACGGTTTTATCATCAAAAGACCCTGTACCGTCAGATTGGCCGATGCGATTAACGCATTATGCGACACAGCAACACGACAATCCTGCGTC
>CAZVXR010000003.1:0-2019 GCA_964630865.1 uncultured Pirellulales bacterium
CTAAAATCTTTTCTTATTCGTAAGATTCGTTAAATTCGTGGTGAATTTTTTCTTCCGTCTTCCACCAAAAAATTGTCTTCTTGGCGTCTTGGAATCTTGGTGGTCAATATTATCTGCGTCTCTCCGCGGCTTCTGCGGACAAAATTCTTCTCTTCCACCCCAAAAATTTTCGATTCGTGAAAATTCGTAATACAATCCTTCAACTTCTTGTTTTTTCTGCGTGTTTTTCATGCGGCCATTTCCGTAAGTTTCTGTATATCAAGGGCTGAGGCCGTCATTAGCGCACAGGACAATTTTCGTCCTTTCTCAGTCAGCACGTATCGGTTGGCCCGGGGAGCTTTGCGAACCAGGCCGTGCGCCCGCAGCAACTTGATCTGTCGCGTCGTTCGGCCGGAATACTTCTTTTGCCGATCTTTCCCCGCCTTCTCCGATTCCGGATAAAGCCATCGACGCAGTTGCGGGTTGCGAAACCCGTTGATCGCATGCTCCCCTTTGGCCAGGAACATCAACAGCCGATAATCCGCCTGCTGCCACGGATTCAAGCCCCGATACCTTTTGCCTTCCTTGCTCACTTTGTTGCACGCCGGTCCCGCGACCTCCTTGAGCTTCTCACGAACCTGCGCCGTCGCCAGCGAATCCGCATAGCGATCATTACTCTGCTGGCTCACCTGGCACCGCCGATGCAGATCACTGACCCCCTTACGCATCTTCTGCCACGACGCCGGCTTCTTTCGGTCATCCTCCGGCCGCCGGAAAACCTTGAAATCCCGCGTATGGTTAATCGTCGTTTCTATTCGCAAAATGCTGCCGCTCTTGTTATACAGCTTCACCGAATTGCGATTGACCCAGTGCTTCACCCGAACCCCTTCATAACGCCGCCGGACATCACTGATGACCTCATCCGGTGCAACTCCGGACAGGCTTCGTCTTCCCAAATATCGCATCACCGACGGGCTGTCGCTCACCCGCATCGCATGATGAACCAGCGACGGGTAAATCGACTCCAATGCCTCCGACGACTTAAACATGATGTCTGTCGCCCACTCCGTCTCATCCGCCGACCAGTAATACTCCGGCCGCAGCGGAGCCAAAACCGTCTGCAACGCCGGGCAACTCCCAAACATCAGATCGTCGAGCACCCGCGACCAGTCACTCTCAAGCTGCTTATCCATCAATCCCTGCGCCGCCCCAATATCCTCGATCCACGGAAAACAATTCCCGTCCTTGACGTACCGAATCCCCTCTCGCCGCATCTGACGCTCCAGCCAGTGACGGCCGTTCAAACAGATAAAAACGTTAAACGGCGCCCAACTTTGTATCCGAACGTGACCGAATCCAAACACCGGATCATTAAAATAATGATACAGCCACACGCACTTCCGGGGCGCCATCACCACTTCCAGCTTCTGGCTCGCCTTGTTCCCCTTCACCATCGGCGCGATGCAATTCTCCACCACGCTCAACAAACAGATCGACCCTTCCGTAATCCCCCTGTCCGCCGCGATCGACCGCGCCAACGCCTCCTTGTCCACCCATCCCCGCAGATACGGCGATTCGATCCCCCGTCTGACCGCCTGCGCCTTGCAACTCGAACGGATCTGCCGGGTCAACTCCTCCACCCAACCCGAAAAATCCTTCAGCAATATATTCGCATGATGCATAAACGTGCCCAATCCCCGCTGACTGGCCAGCCACCGCAGCGTCCCCCGAAATCGAATCCGGTCCAAACCGCTTATCGCCCCGGTAATCCTGTCCCGGTATAATTCCATCAGCTTCAAAGTCGTATCCTCCAAATTGTTGTTTGTTGTTCTCATGAGGGTACTACTCTACCTGAATATCCTCTCCGACTCTATCCCTTTGGGTTGCGGCCTTCAGGCCGCGCTGGGAAAATTCGTGTCCATTCACGGCTAAAAATTCTTCTCCGTGTCCATCCGCGTAAATCCGTGGTTAAACCTTCTTCATGGCTGAATATTCCCGAAAAAATCAGTGCTATCAGCGACATCAGCGGCAAAAAATATT
>CAZVXR010000004.1:0-14565 GCA_964630865.1 uncultured Pirellulales bacterium
TTGCCGGACTTTTTTATCCGGAGTTCTGGAACATTGGCCGTTTTGTCGCCGCCCCCCTCAGTATCTATGAATACCCCTGGCAAATTGTCGTACTCGGCATCCTGATGGGCATCCTGGCGACGCTGCCGGTACTGGTCAGCCAACTCCTCAGTTTCCGATATACCATTCCGATGATCATCATTGTCGTCGTTGTCTCTCGGCTGGGTCTGTTCAGCGTGTTTTTAACAGTAAGCTGTATTGCGGTCGCCTGCCGCCCGCTGCGGTTTCGCTCTCGGTTTATTTCTGTCGCCTTGTGCATGGCTCCCCAGATCGTTTATTGGGCAGTATGGGGCGGCTACGGAAGCATCGATCCGATTCGCTGGGGATTTTCGTATGCGCCGTGGGTTTATGCCTGGCTGACGGGGCTGTTTATGACCGCCGTCATTCTGGCAATCGGACATTTCAATCGCTATAAACCCGGCGTTGTATGGACAACCAGCCTATTGCTGCTCCTGCTGGCCTGCAGTATTTTTTATTACAAAATAGGCTTTTCCGAGCTGGATTATCAGCTTTATGTCGCCGGGGCAAGCCCAGAAGAAGCAGTTGAGTTTCACGACCATTCGCTAACGCCCATTCTGGATGAAATTATTCAGGATGATCCTACACGAAGCTGGCTGCAAGGCATTTTTTACCCTGCCGAACCGCTGCAATTGCGTGAAAAATTAAAATCCGACATTCAAAACCAGTTGGTTTATGGCAACTGGCCGCAATGGATTCAAAAAAAGCTGCCGACCCAATTTCTATACCAAACCAAACGGCTCAATCTCCTAAGGCAATACGAACGATTTATCGACAGATGGCCTAAAAGCGATCGAATGCCCATTGCGCTGTACAACAAGGCTATCGCCAATGAAATGCACCCGGATATTCGCAGATTTGGACGCACAGAAACACTCCATTTTTACAGCGATTATCCCTATTATGAAAATATCCTGATCTGGCAAAAACTATATGAGGATTTTCCCGCCAGCCCCGAATCGCTCGAAGCCCGCTGGCGGATTGCGATGCAGGAAGCCGGACGCGGAAAATTTGATAAAGCCGAAGAGCTTTGCGATGTCGCCGTGTCGCTGACGTCCGATGAAATCGATAAACTTGAAAATCAGACAATTGCTTCCAATACCGGCATTCTTAGTGCATTTACCCTGCCGCCGAAGACCGCAATGACTGCCACCAAGCTGCGCGATGTCGTTTTTCGTCTTCGAAAATTGCGCGCGTTAATCGGCCGTGAAAATCAAGGTACAACGCCCCAGTCGAAGCAGCGGCTTGCTGAATTTGTAACGCTCAATCCCTACCGGCTGGATTACGATGCAAAACTGACAACACTGCTTGCGGGAATGGAGCAGACCGACCTGCTGCAAAATTATATCCTGTTGGCCCTTGCGTTGACCCAGCCGGACTCCGATGTTCGGCTGAAAAAACTGACAGAATTAACAACCCTTGCTCCCCCCGCCTGCGATGCGGCGATTCAGACTCAGTATGAAATCGCCGTCATCAAAATCGGAATCTGGAAAAATCCCCAGACGACTCCCGACGCCAAGAAAGCTGCATTAAGTGAATCCCGCAAAATCCTCACTCAATTAACAGCCAGTCACCCCGGAACCCTATGGGCAGATCAGGCGGAAACATTCCTTGTTTCACTGCCCGAAGGAGAATAATCTTTTTTCGTGCCAGGGATGCCTTCGGTAGCCAATCGGGCAATCCAGTCTACGCCTAATGCGGCAGATCTGCCTTTGACCAGTCAAAGCCTTCAGACTCTTCCATGAAATCATCTTGAAATAGTGATTGTCTTTGTCGGTCAATACGCTTGTTAATTTGAAATTCCGATTTATCCTTACACAAAAAACTTACATCATTGATGACAATTTTTTTAGACCTGCCGGATAGATTAAAAACGCTGAGCTTCTGATTTTTTGCTATAAACGCGCGAATCGCAATAGTCTCTTCATCAGCAACGCAGTCTTGTATATCGACTCCCTTGTCTTCAAACACAAAAACGATTCCATTGCAATAAATAGCTACCGTCATTTCACTCGGCATAACCTTTATTTCGTCACATGATTTTCCGAAACATTCCAACGTTATAAGCTGCGCATTATAGTAATCGGTATTTAACAAATAGATATACTCCATGCCTGTAGTGGAATCCTTATAGATCGCATACTCGATCTTGTCGGAACCATACACCCTGATCGGATAATTCTGCCCTGCCGCAATGATTCTCAGGAGACATTCCATAAACGGTTTAAGTTCTGGTGACCCGGGATAATCGGTCGTATGAATAAGCCATGATATCCCGCGTCCATATTTTTTTTCCGTTACTGCCGGGCAGATCAAAAGATGGTCCAGGGTGTCACGGAACATATCCGAATAAGCACAAAGTACTTTGGCGTCATCGATTTCTGATTGCACGGCGCTGATATGTCCAATATATCGTGGATCGCTCATCAAATCCCGTACAGGCATTGTATAGCAATTCCACTCCGATTGATCAAAAAACTTGATTCCCGTAACCTTCGATGGAATCTTCCGCTTGACCTTAACTCCAAACAAATCAGAGTAATCCCCCTCATTGAAAAACTCGACCTCAGAGCTCCTGTCTGCTGCGCAGTTAAGCTGCGAGGTCGTCATAACCAGATGGCCGCCATGTTCAACATAGTCTTTCAGTTTGTCGTAAATCTCAGCGGTCATAACATTGAAACCCAGAAAAACCAGGCATGAGTACTCCTTTAAAACATCCATGGGTGCCTCGATCGGCACAACATCGATCTGGCCCGCAGGCGGTTTGCCATCAAAATCAGCCGAGTATTGAACATCAGGATCAAACCATCTTGATTTACGGTACAGGGTATCTATTAATTCCCAGCCTCTTTCGGCATCCTGGGCAAGCCATTTGGGATCGCCAAATTGTCCCCACACATGCCGCCCCCAAAGCCCTGCAAATCCATCGCCATGGCCATATACCATGCCAAGTTTGACTACCGGTCGATTAGAGCATCGGGAATGGATGCCTGCAAATTGATAAAACTCCCTAAAAATACTTCGTGCGTTTTTGACCCTGGCGTCATGAAATTCATAACGATGTATGCTTTGACAACTTTTGGCCGGCACATACTGCAAGAGGCCTGTTTCCAAACAAATCCAGCTGCTTCCTGAAATAAAACACCGGTACAAACATATCTTCCACCGCTTAAGCCACAGTTCATCCAGGTCGCATCCGCCATACCACCCCATAGCGATTACTGCTCCCCATCTTCTGTCCTGCAATAGTTTGGATGCTCCTCGAATCGCCGCAATCATCAAATCACAACTGCCCGGCATCAACTCTACGGATACCTCGTCAGCGCCTGATTCAATGAGATACTTAAAGGTCATGCTTGCATCAACAGCAATCAGTTTACTGTTATGCAGCATCTCCCGCTCAAAAGAAATTGTCTCCTTGAGACGATCAATAAAATGCTGCCTGGCCTGAAATACATTTTCTGCCGGCTTAAGTTTTGTCCAGGAATTGGTATTCTGCTTGACCAAATAAGGTTCCGGCCAATAAAGATGGCCTCCTGCTTCACCCAATGCTACCCGGCCATAATAATATTCCCCTCCGGCCGCGAAAATTTCTTCCAGATCGTCTGTAGAATAAAAGTCCTGCCTGCTGACATTGGTTGTTTGAAAACATAATTCATGAGGTGGAGCCATACAGATATCAAATGACCCTCTTTTGAGAAATTCGCTAAACATAAAATAAATTTTTCGATCTCGGCAAAACGTCGCGATTTCCAATGCCTTTTGTTTTGTGTTCGGTAATTTCAAAAATGAAAAATTACCAAGCTTTAAATCACAGAATGCCTCCAGCGCATCGACATCTGACGGCAAGACCATGCCCACTAAAATATTACGATCCATTGTCATGGCTCCTGCGTCCTTTCTGATTGAATGGTCTAATTGCCACATTCACCTATCGATTTTATGACAATAAACTCCCAATTCCATGATGTGGCGGTCATGATACATTTTCTATAGATAGAATTCATAATAACCAGCAATTATTATCTTTTTCATCGCAAACTATCTCAAATACAGGGAAACATTGTGCAGAGTTTACCCGCGTTTTTCAAGTTAAAACGGGGGGAATCTTCTTGTTTTCTTGTTTTAATTTTTGCGAACTCTAAAATCTTTTGTTGATTTTGGGTGCATCGCAAGTATAATCACCCCCTGAAATTAAGGCGGCAAACGAGAGATGTGCAAGGTTGTTTACATTTGCTCGCAGTGAAACTATTGAAAATTCCTCTATGTCGCCTTAAATAATCAGGTTAGGGCTCGTAGCTCAGCGGTAGAGCAGGGGACTCATAATCCCTTGGTCCAAGGTTCGAATCCTTGCGGGCCCAGTGAATATAACGCCTTGTAAGTAAATAGCTTACAAGGTTTTTTTGTTTTGTGTTTTACAGGACAATTCGGCCATTGTAACTTTTTTTGTAACCCGAAAAGACTTTTTAACCCTGACTACAAGGAAAAACGGTATTGGTTCAGCGTGAACTGGACAAAAACCTTTCACGATAAACCTTCATTCTGACAGTCCAAAGCACATCACTGCTGACCGATAAACTCCGGCACCAGTTGCTTGAGCACTTCAATAATTTGCCTGCGGTTCTGGGTAGGAGCTACCGCCAGCAGCTTTTCGATCCCCTCGCGAAGCGTTTGGCGGTCTTTGGGAATGTTTTTCCAAACCGCAATCTTCGGATGGCTTGTCGGCAGCATGTTTTCCCCGACAATAGACAGCTCTTCAAATAATTTTTCGCCCGGGCGCAGGCCGCTAAATTCGATTTCGATGTCCTCGCCGGGACGAAAACCGCTCAGGGTAATCAGTTCCCGCGCCAGATCGATAATCTTGACCGGCTCGCCCATATCGAGGACAAATATCTCGCCGCCGCTACCCATCGCGGCAGCCTGCAAAACAAGCTGGCTAGCCTCCGGAATGGTCATAAAATACCGCCGCATTTCCGGATGTGTTATCGTAACCGGTCCGCCGGCGGCAATCTGCTGCTTGAAGATCGGCACCACGGATCCGTTGGAGCCGAGGACATTGCCAAATCGCACGGTAACAAAATGGGTCTTGCTGGTCGTGTTGAGGTCCTGGATGTACATCTCGGCCACCCGCTTGGAAGACCCCATCAGACTGGTGGGATTAACGGCCTTGTCGGTCGAAATCATCACAAAACACTCAGCGCCAAAGCCGTCGGCAGCATCGGCAATCGTGCGGGTTCCATGGATGTTGTTTTTGATCGCTTCGCCCGGATTTTGCTCCATCAGCGGAACATGCTTGTGGGCGGCGGCGTGGATGACCACTTGCGGATGAAGCTGGGCAAATATCTGTTCAATACGCACCCTGTCGGTGATATCGGCGATGATTGAAATCATCGCGACACCGGGGAACGCCTGCTGCAATTCTCGTTCGATGAAAAAAAGCGGGTTCTCCGCCTGCTCCAACAGCAGCAATTGTTTGGGGGCAAACGTACAGACCTGTCGGCACATCTCCGAACCAATCGAACCTCCGGCGCCGGTAACTAAAATGACTTTGTCGGTTAGGAAATTCTGAATTTGCTGCATATCCAGGCTCACCACTTCTCGACCAAGCAAGTCATTGATCTCCACATCGCGCATCTGCGATACCCGAAGTTTGCCGGATGCGATATCCGTCAGCGACGGAACGGTGCTGAAACGGATTTTGGTCCCCTGGCAGACCTGGACGACATGCCTTAATTGCTGTCGATTGGCGCTGGGGATGGCAATGGCAATCTCATCGACATCCTGTTTTTTGCAAATTTGCGGCAACGCATCAACCGGCCCCAAAACGGGAATACCGTGAATTTCCGACTCCTGCTTGGCCGGATCATCATCGATAAATCCGACCACTTCGTACTGGGCGTCCTTGCGACGCAGCATCTCGCGCAACAGCGCCTCTCCGGCATTGCCGGCCCCAACGATCAGGAAGCGACGGGCCGTTCCGCGTTTGTCGGCGAAAAACTCTTCGTGATAGAGACGTACCACCATGCGTACCGCCGATAGCATCATAATCGTCGTAAACAAATCCAGCATAATGACGCCTTCGATCATTCTCTGGGTCTGGCGGAGCTGGCTGACTTGCTTTTGGAGCGGCAAAAAACCATCGCTGTTTGGGGACATCTTTTGCAGTTTTTTTGCGATTTCATTGATCCGGCTGACATCAAGGATATCTTTCAATCCTCCCAGATTAGCTAAGCGTTGTTTAGTTTTCACCGCATCCTGATCAGTCAGCGCAGCCGTCAAATTTTGTTCCAACTCTGAAATCTGATGATGCACTTTGTTAATCGCCGATGCGGAAACAAAATGGGAACCGAAAGCGCCATATCCATACCATAAGACAATAATAATAATTGAACTGGTTATGGATGCTTTGGCGATCTTCAGAAGATCGGAAACCCCGACATATCGCCACCAGCCCCTATATTGCTTAAAATAGGCAAAAACCAGAGACTTGATAAGCAGTACAAAAACCAGCATCATCGGCAATGGATACACAATCCATCGACGAAGCAGCTGCATATTATTAGCAAACAAAAATGCCAGCGACAGCGCAACAGAGAACGTCAGGACGTGAGCCAGAACAATCATCATCTTGCGGTATTGCAGCATACCTTTGGCTATGGCATGGTCTTCGGCTTTTTGTAGGTTCTGATCCTGCTTTTTCATCATCGTATATCAACAATCAAATTAAGATAATAAACATTTCTACCGACAGATATTAATTATGTCAACGTCGCATACCAGCTTTTATTGATCGCACACCAGTTCGTTATCATGCCCCGACAGAGAAGACAAATCAACCCATATTTTTCGAATCGGTGTCTTGTCGACCTTTTTCCGCATCAGTGCATAAATGATGGTCATGCCGGAAAACACGTAACTAATCGTCATCGCCGCAATCAGCGCCGTAATACCCAGCATCAGAGACCCAATCAAGATAGAAGCCGCACACTCCGACCATGTAGTCGGAGATGCCGGAGCGCTAAGCAGATAAAATATACTTGGCTCAGCCCAAATTCGTTCCAGTTTGCTCGGCCCGTTCTGGGGCTGATAAATTCCAAGCTGAATAGAATGATACGTAACCCACAAAACCGAAAAAAGAAACCCTCGCATAATCAGATAAAAAAAGGTGCCAAGAAGCGTCTCTACAATCAGGTAAAATAACATCCATACCGGCTTACTCAGCACATAGCTGATGGATCGGCCAATCGCATCCAATCCGGTCGTACCCTCATAGGCAATCGCCGGAAACATCAGCCCCGTTCCGGATAACGACGCCGCCAGAAGCAGGGTAATCAAAAACCCGGCAAATAATAACGCCGGCAGCAGCAGGGCCAGAGACAATTCGCCGAACCAGGGAATATAATTGACCGCCAGCCCGCAAAGAACCAAAAACGCGGCAAACGCCCCCATCAGCATCGCCGGGATTAAAGGAGCAGAAATCAGACTCCATCGTTTCTCATAAACAAATTCCAGCGATTCGAAAAGCCCGGGCTTTTCATTATTGGCAAATTCCAGCGCTGCACATCGACAAATCGCCCCACCCGTCACGCACATGATAATAAAACCATAAACTAAGAAAATAACGCTGTAAAGGGTATGATACTCCAGCGACCACAGCAGAGAACGGAAGCAAAGGACCACATTGAGCCAGATAAGATAGATCACCCCCCCCGACTTGACTGCCTGCTCTTCCATCACGGACTTGGGGGCATCAAATTTAAATAAGGATTTATAAAAAATAACCGTTGAATCGGTAATCCGGTCGGTCCAAAAATGCCACATCGTCGAAAATACACCCTGCCCCGAGCATCGACCCTGGTTAACCTCAATGAATGCCTGAGTAAGTTCAGGATATTGCAGGTAGGTCGCCAATTCCGTTCCCTGGATATAGGCGGCGGAATTGCCGCCCAAAAGACCTTTTGGCACCTTGCGGGCAGAACTAACGACAACCGAATGCGTACAACTGTCCAGCAAAATCCCCCCGGCACAAATCAGCAAAACCGCCAAAAATGCCAGCAGAACCTTGGATGGACCTACGGCCAGCTTAAAAACAAACGCAAGCCGCGGCAACGCAAGCTCATCCCACATTTGCAAGAGGCTTTGCTCCTGCATCATCATAATTCCTCTCAAATAGATAGTCGACTATCGACAATAAGTATCGTTTATTTATCTATAAACGCAACTAAAATCTATTTCGGCCAAATTCAAGAGAAACTAAACCCGATATACAGAAAATGATACTCCAACTCTACCGGCAAGGGAATTCAAAAATCACTTCTCTACATTGTGAATGCGTAATTACTTTTTATTTTTATGTATCTCAATACAGAATTTATTTGAAATGACCCATGATTTCGCTACAATGACCGCTCTGTTCTGTCGGATTTACCTCCGGCAGGCCGGGGCTGTCGTATAATGGGAGTACGCCGCGGTCGCATCGCGGAGATGAGAGTTCGATTCTCTCCAGCTCCAATCAAGCAAAATGGGGTCTCTGAGATAACATTCCGGGTATTAACAAAGCCTGAACAGTAGAATTGATTGCTTTGTGGAAAACCTGTGCATAAGCGGGTTGTAATAGCATTTTTTGATTGCATAAGGACTTATCCTATTCTAAACTTTCGAATACATAGGTTTATTAAAAAAAATAATCAACAACAAATGAACTATCTCAATAAATTATATCTATATTAAAAATAATGACTTAAAAAAAATCGGAGTGTTCTAAAAAGACAAGCATACCAACCAGTCCGTATATTTATCAAAAATCACTTTTGTTTTGAAAGGGCATGTCGATAGCCCGATTAAGTGTTCATGCTTCGTGGATAACCTGATCACACCGTGTTTATGTAAGAATCTTAAAAATCGCAATTTAGGTAATATTACGGATACGCTTAGCTGCCAGTCAGGATTCTATCGATGTCCTGAACGAAGCACAGGCTTTTTCTGGATCCGGTGCCAGGCAAACCGCCGAACAAACTGCAATCGTGCGAATGCCTATCTCAAGAATTGGATGAATATTGTCGAGAGTAATCCCTCCTATGGCGACCCTGGGAATTGGATTATCCCGCAATATTTCAGCCGCCTGCCGAAGGTAATCTAATCCGACAACAGGCTCAGCAGATTTGGTTGAGGTGTCGTAAACGGGCCCCAGAGCAATATAATCGACGGGCTGACCTAATGCCGAGTTAAGCTGGGCAGTATTATGTGTACTCAGGCCCACCAAAAACGGCCGAACCTGAAGCCTCCGAGCCTGCTCGACCGATAGGTCATTTTGTCCGAGATGAACCCCATCTGCGCCGACCAAAATCCCTATATCTGGACGATCATTCACAATACTGACCACATTGCCGTCTTTGCATAATTTTGCAAAGTCTTCAGATATCGCAATTAATTCCTTGTCCGGCAGCCCCTTACATCGCAACTGAAGACATTCGGCGCCGCCGCCAATACAAGCCCTGACCAAATCCGGCATACCTTTCACATCCGAATCCGTTTTGACCGTAATCAACACATAGAGACGCACTTTTTCAAATCGCCGGGCGCCATAAGCAGCAATTGAAATATCTTTCTCAAGTGTGTAAACATCAAAACGAAGACGTTCAAATGACTCATAAAGACGCGGATCAAGGCTTTGCCCAACTTCGGCCAAAACGCGCAGCGCCTCAGTCAGCCGTTTGGACGCTGCCTGAACGCAATCTTCAAGACTGGCACGCTTCATTTGGCTTTCAACGCGAATGGCCTTTCCGATATCGCCTTGCGAATCACGACAGCAAAGCAGGCTTTCCGGGTCGAGAAAAGCCATTGTCTGACACAGCGAATGACGCAACGCCTTGAGCCGTTTTGACAACTGGCTATGATCTAAGACAAACCGGCAATATTCCTCCAGAACCCGAAGCCCTTCCCGGGCGCGGTTAAAATTAGCATCCAGTATGCGGTAAACTGATTTTTCCATGGAATGAGATTATAGCTGTCAAAAAGCAATTTAACAGGCTTTTTTGCGCAAAAAAAAGGAGCCCAGTCCTCACAACCGGCTCCACTCACCCTCTTCCGAAGCGAATTCGGAAAAGACAAAACCCTCTCGTCTCTGGAACAAGCCAGATCGAATATAATGACCTATATGTTGAGCAATCGTCATGCCAATACAAAAAGAACTTTTTTTTACCTCCATAGCATGTCTTTATACCTTTATCCTGTAACTACTTAAACTTATTCCGAACAGCGCTCAATTTAGGTGATCATAAATGATGAAAATGCACTGATGTTGCCATTAGTCAACATTGAAAATGACAGAACATTCGAAAAACTAAATTTTTTCGGACTTTAATTTAGGTAAATGGAGAAGTTTGGGGAACGTTGACGTTTCGCAACACATAACGCCTAATCTGTTCATTTTGTCAACATTAATCCCTTTTAAGTTAAGATGAATGATCGAATATCCGGAGGCGTGTCCGAACCGGCGATGGGCGCACCGGTCCGGACGTAGCCAAACGAGGTATGGAAACTCTCTGTTAATGTTCTGGGAATAGGATTGCGTCTGTGTTTATTACATAAATTGCGAAAAAATAGAGTTTTCTTGTTACTCAAATTCATTTGATACAGTTATCCCCCAAACACATTGGATATGTAAATCATAACAAATGAAAAAAGAAAGTCAAAATGGGACAATTACGTTAGATGCCCAGTTTTGCGATTTGCCTGGCCGCTGCCCGAATCATTTCGGGGCTGTCATAGAGACCCGAATCGAGTTCCCGGCGAATTTGTGAAATGTCGACCATATCGGTCTGAGGAGCGATTGATAACGCCTTTTGAATGCTCAAGTTGGAGACTTGATCAAGGGAATCCTCGTTCCGGATTACGGCTTTACCTTGAGCCTTCAAACCGCCCTGCTTAACAGGTTCGGTAAGTCCGAGAATTTGAGATTTTATAGAGTCAATACTCATACTTGCTTCCATTTTCCGCGCAACATCCGCTTTATCCCCCTTATTATCGTGAAACAAGAAAGCAACTTAAATTTTTTTTGAAAAATTTTCGAAAACTTAAGAATGTCTCTAATAATTGCTTTTGAGCGGCAAAGCGAATTATTAGAAAACCCCTAAAACTTTTTCCTTAATCCATGGTTCCATTTATTTCCGTTTCAAATGGTCGGTTCTGGAAAGGTTGTTCTGCAGCAATCTGCGATATTCCTCAAGCATCAATTCATAACTTTGCGGCGGCATGCCCTCAAAAATACAGTTAGACGTTGAGAAAATATACCGCTTTCCTATACCGCCGTACTGCATACAGTATCGCACTGATTCGCAGATTTTCGGCTCATCAACGTCCTGCAGTAAATTGCAGGCAACATTGCCCATCAAAATCCAGTCGGGAAATTGATCGCGCACAGCCTTGATGTCCATAAATCCTTGAGGATCAACCGACTGATAGCCATCTACGCCGGTGCTGTAGAGTTGGTCAAGAATCTTGTTGATATTGCCGTCGGAGTGCAAGATGACCGGCAACCCCAACTCGTGGACAAATCCGACAAATTCGGTCATATACGGCGTGACAAACTCGGCGAAATGATCCGGCGAAATGAACGGCCCGCTGTTGAAACCGAAGTCAGAGTTCTGCACCAGAAAATCCACACCTGCATCGCGCTGCTGCTTGGCCATTTTTTTGGCTGCCTCCAGTTTTTGCCGCGCCTCGGTGTGCATTTCTTTGGGCTGCTCAAAGAGCTTGACCACAAAATCCATCATCTCATTACCGGTCGGCATCCAAAAGACGCCGTCGCCATTAAAATCAAAGATCAGCGTCTTGCTGCCCAATTCTTTTTTGAGCCGTCGGGTCTGGGAAAAACGATCGACATTTTTCACCAGCGAACAGCCGTATACCGCCGACCAACCTAACTTTTCAACCAAAAAAGTTTTGGTCTGAAGGTCTTTATCGGCGGCCGCTTCCGACGATGGGTCACCCTGATTGAATGCTGCTCGGTCAAAACCCAGATATTCTTTTTCCAGAAAGAACACCAATTCAAAATGCGGCGGATAAGCCGGTTTTTGCCCGTTGAGAATCAGCTCAAGCTGTCGTTTATTATTTTCTGGATTTATCATGAGAGCCTGCCCAAATGTTATGATTGGCGTTATGCGTCCAGCCGTCGGCCGGTGCAATATGTACATCGATAAATGGCCTGCCGGTGCGGATCATCTGCGTGGTCGTATCCCAATCCTTGATTCCGCTAACTGCATCCAGCACGCACACATTTTGATAACCCACACAGGTGGCATATTTTAGGGCATCTTCAATATCCAGACCCCGCAAGAACGCCGACAGGAAACCGGCAATCGAGGAATCGCCTGAACCGGTCGCCGAGCCGAACTTATCGACCGTAAAGGCCGGACGCCACAGTTCACGGTTCGACCAGTTGGCAGAGTTGCCAGGTTTGGCACGCCCCATCTTCTCAAACAATTCGGCATCGCCGGTCTTGACATAGAAGCCGCGATGACCTGTCTTCAACGAGGTCATTTTGGCGCCCATCGCCAGCAGTTCATTGGCGACTTTTGTATAATGAGCCGGCGTAAAGATGTCGATCAAATCGGCATTGCTGTGCTGCTTTTTAAGGGCGATAAACTCCTCTGGATAGAGCATGTAGAACGATTCCTCAATCGACGGCAGATAGATATCCACATACGGCAGCAGCGATTGCAGGATTTTGCGCCACGGCGCCTTGCCCGACGGCGAGGCCGGGTCCGGCAGTGTCATATCACACGAGGTCGTTGCACCCGCTTCCTTGGCCAGCTTAAAGACCTTGACCAGCTCCTTGCCCTCATCGGCGAACATCTTGGCCATCAGGGGCGGATAGCCAAAATGAAAGTGGCGGCACTGCTGAATCAAGTCCACATTCAGATTGGCGGCGGCAAACTGGTTGTTGGTGCCGGGGTTGTGCAAAAAAATGCGGTCGATGCCGGGCGGGGCGACCACCACCGTATAGGAACTGGCCTGGCCTTTGAGGATGTGGATGCCGTCAGCGTTACCGCTCTTGGACAGGATATCGGTCGTCATCTGTCCCAGTTCATCGTCACCTACGCAAGCACAGAAGCAAACGCTGCTGCCCAGCTTCTTGAGATTCAGTCCCGTATTGGACACCGGCCCGCCGGTGCTGAGCTTGGCGTTTTCGACATTGACCAGCTTGCCCGGCCGCATCAATTCTTCGATCTTGCGAATTCCCGTATCAGGGAACCGCGGAATAATGTCCAGACACAAATGTCCGGCGGCCATCACGTCATACTTTGTCATCATTTTACAAGTTCTCCCCAAATAGGGTAATTTCATTATATTTTGTAATGATCATCCAATTCAGATCGACTGATTTCTTCCCAAGCTGCCAGTGCTGCCTCCACATTTTCGGGTTTTGCACCCACACCAAAATCCACCTGGCCAATCACACCGCCGTTACAGTAGAGGTTTTTATAAACCTCAAAGACAGCTGCACGCACCTGCTCAGGCGTTCCCTGGCAAAGCAGGTACTGGCGGTCGATTTCGCCCCAAAAGGTTATTTTCCCTGCAAATGCTCTCAGTTTATCCATTTCCATACAGAAAAGTTGAGAGTTGATTGCATCCAGTCCAATTTCAATTAAATCCGGAAAGATATCGAGAATATAGCCATCCGAATGCATAAAGATTTTCTTGCCATATCGGTGCGCTATATCAACATAGTCTTTATAAAGCGGCTTGAAAATCTGACGCCACTGATCGGGTGAAATTAGCAGCGACTGCTGCGTCCCCCAATCGTCCATAAAAAACAGCCCATCCACGTCTGTTTTAGCCCACAATTCCAGCTCTTCGGAATAAAAAGAATGGCACGTGTCGATTAAGTTTAATAGATGCTCCTCGCGAACCGCTAAGTCTATCATCACATTTTCCGTCCCACGCAGAAATTGAATTTGCTCAAACGGACGAACACCTGTTGATGATAATACAAATTTGTCGGTCGAATTGCAAAACGCATTGATTTCATCGGGATTGATCGTCAGTCGCTCTTTTGGCACTCGAATGTTAACCAAATCGCTCCAATTCTCAATCAACGGCCTCTTGACCTCACCGATAATACCCTCTTGTCGGTTTATAAATTCACACCCCCACTCATCCACATAAGTACCTATGGCGTACATATCCCCCTGCGTTTTAAGAGGAGTCTTACAATAGCCTGGAGCATGCACAATATCATCTGAGTAGCGTTCGAGCAGGTAAGCAGCCTGCTGAGGATAATGATTCTGGGCCCATGGAAGCAGCCAAATTTGACGAGTTATGCGATCCGGATCACTGAATTCAAGTGTCTCCAGCACCAATTCGCGAGGGTTTTTCATCAGAAACACACTTCCTTTCTTTTTTATTGAATCAGCTTGATGGCAGTTAACATTTTTGGGATGGCAATAATTTTCCGCCTGGTAACCATCGGGAAACATTCGAACATAGATGGCGAAAAAGAACCCG
>CAZVXR010000005.1:0-6760 GCA_964630865.1 uncultured Pirellulales bacterium
CTATAAATGAATCCCGCAATAATCAATTTCGTCGCAGACCTCTCGCATCTTGCTCCAGAACGTCGGGGTATCGATCATCACAACAACAATCGGATACAGGATATGATTTTCATAAAAGATGTGTTCTTTGAAAATCGGACACAGGGTTTTAACCACAGACAGCAGGCGAACTTTAAATAACCCAAACGAAATGCTGCCGAAATTGTTTACCAAGCTCACCAGCTCGTGAATCCCAAGGTTAATTGAGGCGTGCTCGGTTTCGACGGATTTGCACAAATTACCCCATCCCTGAGAACGCAAGGCAGGAAAAATAATGTCGTCTTCACGGCCGAGATGCTCTTCCATCGCGCGAACATGGTCGGCAATATGAGCCAACCTGCGAATTTCACCGCTGGTATCATTGAGGAAATCAGATTGATTGATACGTTGAGCAACCTCTTCGAGGTCCGCCAAAAAACACAGCATCATATCGTGTTCAGCCAGAACTTTTTTTAATATATGATTCCCCTCCAGACGTTCGCGAAAGTTCGAATGTTTGCCTTCCATCAAACCCATCAAAAGAAACGAAGCGGAAAGCTGCTGGACCCGTTTGGATGATAAGCCCCCTTGAACCAGTCTTTCTTCGACCCTCGTTATGTCGCTGGGAGTAATGGCGGAAATCAGTTGATTGGCTTGCTTTTGAAGATTTCCAACATCCCCCCCACGATTGATTTTCAGCAACAAGCCCTCAAGTTCCTCGGCGACGCCTTGTTTTCTTGGTTTGTTCATCATAATCGATCCCGATCTGATCTCTCTACTCACAGAAGAAACACATCGTTAACTAAGTATACTTACCGACAGAACCTCATAAAAGTTCATAAAAAAGGAGAGAATTGAGAAAAACTTGAAAACAGACGATGAAGCAGTAATTTGCTAATCCGTGGTGCGCAAGGCCTCAAAAACGGCGACAAAAGCAGCCGCCGCTGTTTCAGTACGGAGAACATGTTCGGCAATTCGAATCGGAATCGCTCCGCGGTGCAAAAGCAGGCGCTCTTCCAACTCCGTTAACCCCCCTTCAGGCCCGACAATAACAAGCGTATCGGATTCGGAATCATCAAGATGTCGCAGAGTCTTCGCGTCAGATAGAAGCGATCCATAAAACAGATTAGACTGAGGATAACGAGCCTTTAAATCGTTAATAACTTCAATAAGCCGTTTTGGAGCTGTAAGCTCCGGCAGAAAACTCCGCCCGCATTGTTTGCACGCCGACACAGTCAGACTCTGGTAGCGTTCGACCGCAGAGTCTCTGCCAAGCCGCACACTGCGTTCAAATTGAACCAGGGCAATATGATCAACTCCCAATTCGGTACATTTGGCCAGCATCCAATCGAATCGCTGACCCTTTGCTATTGCAGTGGCTAATATGATACGCCGCTTGAGCCGCGCAGGTTTGCACGCCACCGCCTTGACTTCAACAAAGACTTCGTTTTTACGGATTTGGGTTACCACTCCCTGTCCACAGACGCCAACCCCATCGAACAGTTCTATCACATCGCTGACTTTACCACGCAAAACACCGACAAAATGATGCGCCTCCGACTGGCTCAACTGCACCCTGCCAACCGTCAGCGGATGGTGGTAAAATCGCAACAGTTCCATGTTTGCAGACATTCCCCAAAAAACAACACCAGAGTTTACTTGTCAAACAGACCCTTTGTAATACCGTACCTGGTTTTTAACAAAAAACGAACTTCTCGCAGAATGGTAAATAACGAAAAAATGAGACGATGTAGAGTGGTTTATTTCACTTCCAGATCAAGGGCAGGGGCGTTCTTTTCCTGCTGCAGCAATTCCTGAAGCAAGCTGTTATATGCCGCGACACTGTCTCCATTGCTTACGATAAAAGGATTTTGTGCCGCTTTAGCCTTGGCAGCAGGCGCAGGGATAACATTGACGCTTTCACATGTCTTACACCGGGCTTTTTTGCCGGCGTACTCATCTGCAACCCTATACTCCTGACTGCACTTAGAACACTTAAAGACTATCACGCTTCATTCCTTTCTCGGCGACTGATTGCATTTACCCTGCTCGCTTTTTGACCTCAAAGAAGCTTTTCTGGAATTAAGACGCCTAAAGTACCGGGCATTGTATCAAGTTTTTCCCAAAAAAACAAGAAATTCTTCTAAAACAAACCCCTCTGCAAGAAATTTTACAAAAATAATAAAAAAAAGGTTGACAATTACAAGAAGTATGACTAAATTAGTCCTATATAAGAAACAGGGAGTATTATTATGGATTTGATACTGCGAAATACAGATTACGCCTTAAGACTGGCGGCAAACCTTGCCGCAGAGTACAATGCTGACAAAACATTGTCGGCAAGGACGCTCTCTAAAAATAACAATGTATCCTATCCACTAACCTGTAAATTGCTCCAGAAATTTCAGCAGGCCGGGATTATCAAAAGCACGATGGGCCCTAAGGGCGGATTCCAATTGGCCCTGCCGCCGGATCAGATTACGTTTCTCCAGTTAATTACAACGATCCAGGGCCCGTTGAGCATCAATCGGTGCCTGATAGGCTCTCATATTTGCTCTCTGAAAGAAAAATGTCCACTGCACCCAAAACTCGCTGGACTTCAAAAGGATATTGAAAACCAGCTGCATGCGACAACGCTGGCGGATTTAACCGGCAGCAATCCCCAACCCCAAATAGAATAGAAAGGCTGCACAATGACTAAAGAACGCAATTCAGTACTGGAAGCCTGCTTAGGCAAGGCCGCAAACCTAAGCAGCCTGATTGATTACGCCCCCGACTCAGTAGTCAGCAAAACCATTGTCGATAAGCCTGTTGGGACAATCACGCTATTTGCATTCGACACAGGGCAGTGTCTTAGCGAACATACCGCCCCCTACCATGCGACGGTGCAGGTCGTTGACGGGGTGGGCACCTTCACCATCGACGGCAAAGACATTGAAGCGTCCGCCGGCCAGATGTTGATTATGCCCGCCAACATTCCCCATGCGGTTACCGCAGGACAGCGGTTTAAAATGTTATTAACGATGATTCGTGCATAAGAACCCAAAACACCCATTAACTATTTTTGAAAGGACAGAAAAATGTTTTGCTATCAATGTGAACAAACGGCGTTAGGAAAAGGATGCAGCAAAATGGGCGTCTGCGGCAAAGACCCCGAAACCGCTGATTTACAAGACTTATTGGTCTATGCGGCCAAGGGCATCGCATTTTTTGCTTATCGCCTGCGCTCGCTGGGCATAGTGGATAAAGAATCCGACCGGTTTGTTACCGAAGCCCTCTTTACAACCGTAACCAACGTCAATTTCGACCCCGCTCGGCTGGAAGTTATGATCGCCAAAGCTGGCCAAATCAAAGACCGCCTGCAGGCCGAGTATGTAAAGAAAGCCGTAAGCACCGCCGACAAACCAACCGACGCGGCTCAATGGACGCTGCCGAAAGACCGGACGGAGATGCTGCTACAGGCCCAGACACTGAGCATCGCCAAAAAGATAGAGGTTCTCGGCGCCGATGTCGCGGGACTGCAAAGTCTGATTTTGTTTGGACTCAAAGGCACAGCCGCTTACGCCGACCATGCCGCAATCCTTGGCAAAGAAGACCCCGCCGTCTATGCGTTCTTTCACGAGGCGCTGAATTTCCTGACCGGCCCCAAGGCCACCGATGTTAATTCGCTGGTCGGGATGGCGATGAAGGTCGGCGAAGTGAACTTAACCGTAATGGGCTTGTTGGATACGGCCAACACCGGCGTCTATGGCCATCCGGAAATAACACAGGTACGCATTAGCCCCGTCAAGGGCAAGGCAATTCTCGTTTCCGGCCACGACCTCAAAGACCTCGACCTGCTGCTCAAACAAACCGAGGGCAAGGGTATTAATGTCTATACACATGGCGAAATGCTGCCTTGCAACGCCTATCCGGGACTGAAAAAATACAAACATCTGGTCGGCAATTACGGCGGCGCCTGGCAGGACCAGCACAAAGAATTTGATGCCTTTCCCGGCGCAATCCTGATGACAACCAACTGCATCCAGCGTCCCAAAGACAGCTACAAAGCCCGCATCTTCACCACCGGCCTTGTCGCATTCCCCGGCGTAACGCACATCGCTGACAAAAATTTCAAACCCGTTATTGACGCGGCGCTGGCGGCCAAAGGCTTTGACAAAGACGAACCTGAACAGCGGATTACCATTGGCTTTGGCCATAATACGGTCATGAGCGTAGCCGGTGCCGTCATCGACGCGGTCAAGGCCGGCAAAATCAAGCATTTCTACCTCATCGGCGGCTGCGACGGAGCCAAACCCGGACGCAACTACTACACCGACTTCGCCCTGGCCGTACCCCAGGATTGCGTGATTTTGACCCTCGCCTGCGGCAAGTACCGCTTCAACAAACTCCCGTTCGGCGACATCGGTGGCATCCCGCGCCTGCTGGATATCGGACAATGCAATGATGCCTACTCAGCGATCCAGATTGCCGTGGCGCTGGCTAAGGCCTTCAATTGCGGCGTCAACGACCTGCCGCTGTCAATGATTTTAAGCTGGTACGAGCAAAAAGCGGTTTGTATTCTGTTAACATTACTCCATTTGGGCATTAAGAATATCAAAGTCGGCCCCTCCCTGCCGGCTTTTATCGGGCCAACTGTACTGAACGTGCTGGTCGAAAAATTCAACATCGCCCCGACAACCACAGTCGAACAAGACCTGGCTGACACGCGTAAAGCTGGATAAGAATAAATTAAAAACGATAAAAAAAACGAATGACAATTGAAATAGAAAATCTATGGCGTGATGAGAGTCTCTTGAAGACGGCCTTTGATGAATACAAGCAATGCATCAAAGCCGTCTATCAAGAGGCTCAACCTATGCTGGTAACTCCGCCTGGCACCCCGATTGAGTTTGAAGTCAGGCTTGGAGCGGTTCCCGATGAGTTTTATGCCCTGAAAAAAAATCTGTTCTCGACGCTGTTTCAGTCTGTATATCATCTTCTGAAAATCCCGGAAAACAGAAGACTTCTGTATGGCAAATTCAATCACCTGTTTCGAATCTGGGTAACCTCCGCGGACAATCTCCTCGACAATGAGGACAAGATCGTTGTACCTATTGAGATTGCCGGCTCTTCCAGGGTTATGCGGCAGGTCATTTCAATTATGCTCGCCGACAGGATTCTAAATGCCATCACCGATCAGGCCGTTCACAGCGGAACCCTCAGTGAAAATCAAGCCTCTTTGCTATCGCAAAAATCACTGCAAATCCTTTTGCCCAGCGCCGCCGAAGAAGCCTCCGAGGAAGACGGCGTCACCCACAGGCCCGATGCGGAATATGTTTTGGACACGATACATCGGCTGAAAACTGGACTTTTGTTTCATGTTCCTTTCTTCGGACCAGACACAATCGAAACCGATGTAGACAAAGAAACGTTGACACTCTGCAAAAAAGGCCTGATGAGCTTTGGACTTGGATGCCAAATTCTTGACGACATTCGGGATATCGCCAAAGATTATCTGGAGAAAAGACATAATTATATACTATCTAAAATTTTCGCGGATAATCCGCTCTATATTGCAAAACTCCATAACATCGAACCCGTTATCGACGTCAATTCCAATATTTTCAACTTATTTCCTGACGCAGTCCATCTGGCGGCAGATAGAGCCCTGCACCTGCTGACAGATGGCCTATTATCGCTTGGATCGGCAGGGCTTCGAATCAATCAAAATGCTGCAAGGTTTTTAAGTCTCAGTATGTTTGAAATACTGGGTGTTGGGGAACTAACCCATTGTCTGAATGCATAAAAAATGAATGCACCACTCCCACTCGAGGCAGAACGCTGGACTACGCCGCAGGAATGTACGACATTCTAAGCCCGCCGATGACATTCTGGCAGGAAAAACGGCTCGGACGGGTCGCCGTCGAATTACTCCAGTTGCAGGGGAACGAAAAAATAATCGATATCGGCTGCGGAACAGGTTCTTTAACCATCGCTATCGGACAAAAACTCAACCCCGAAAAAGGCGGATTAGCTGTCGGCGTTGACGCAGCATCAAAAATGATTTTGCGGGCGCGACGAAAAGAAGTCGGCCTGAAACAAGTCCAATTCGATATTTCCGCCGCAGAACAGCTCGGTTATCCGGATGAAACATTTGATAAAGCGATTTCCACATTTTTCTTTCACCATGTCGACTATGAACTAAAAGTGACGGCACTGAATGAAATGTGGCGGGTCTTAAAAAAAGGCGGAAAAGCCGCCATTGTAGATGTTGATGTACCGACAAACTGGTTCGGAAAACTCTGTGCATGGAGCGGATACATCCTCTTCCGTCAAGAGGAAATCAGGGAAAATATCGAAGGCAAATTAAGACAGGCCTTCGCGGCAAGTCAATTTGGTTGCTATAAGCTGGTTTCGTCCCATCAGGGATATATATCAATTTTCATTTTACAGAAAGGACACTCAAAATGAAAAAGAATGTAATGTGGTTATTGCTGGCAGTTCTTTTAATATCGGCCTCAACCGTCTTTGGTGAGCAGGCCGCAACCTCGGCCTGCGATCCCAATAACGACGAGGTTGGACTTAAAACCATCGCCTATTTCAATACATTGTTTGAAAAATTAGGGAAGGCGGCGGAGAAAGACCCAACCACGGATAACTATCGTGAAATCATGAAGCCGATCACTGAAAACACGGAAGGATTCTTCGACAGCACACTCATCAGTCCGGACTGGATTATTGTTCAGGTCTATAGTCGAAT
>CAZVXR010000006.1:0-6075 GCA_964630865.1 uncultured Pirellulales bacterium
ACAAGGTATGTAACAAGAGCTATAGCTTTTTTGGGGAAATAATGATGAAAATGAACGAAAGCAGGCGTATTATTTTGCAAGCGGTGGGGACAGCCTTTATTTTGTCGTGTGTTTCTGCGTTTGCCGACAAGCCCAAAAATATCATTGTAATGATTAGCGACGGGCAGGGGTTTAACACCATCAGGGCGACGGACTACTATACCGGTGCACAGGGAGTGTATGAGTCGTTTGATGTGAAGTTTGGGATGCAGACCAATTCGGCCAGCAACTCGGCAGGGTATAATCCGGATTCGATGGCAAGTAATTTTAATTATGCCAAATCCGGTGCAACGGATTCGTCTTCGGCGGCGACGGCGATGTTTAGCGGTGTGAAAGTTTATGATGGCCGGATCAACTGGAGCACCTCAGATAAGCCCCTGACCACATTCTTTGAAGTTGCCGCCAAGAACGGCAAAGGCATTGGCGCGGTAACCGGCGTCGAAATCAGCCATGCTACGCCCGCGTGCGTCTACGCCCACAACAGCAGCCGCGATAACTTTGCCGCCATCGCCAACGAAGGCATCTATGGCAACTACAACGGCAACCTGAAGGTTCTGATGGGCTCCGGTCACGGCGACTATGACAACAATGGCAATTATAAACCCAGCGTAACCGATAATTATGTCGGCGGAACCGCAACACTCAACGATATGAAAGACGGCAGCGTCAACGGTTTTACCTTTGTTGATACCAAAGGCGGGTTTGAAAGCCTGGCAACCGGTGCAACGCCGGACAAAGTTATCGGTATTGCTCGCGCCAATGAAACCCTCCAGCAGAAACGCAACAATCCGACGGGCAATTTCGATACAAAGCTAACGACTGTTCCGACGCTGGAAACAATGACCGCAGCGGCACTAAATGTCCTGGACAACGATACTGACGGTTTTGCCCTGATGATCGAAGGCGGCGCCGTCGATTGGGCAAATCACTCTAATCAGCTTGACCGGATGATTGAAGAACAGATTGACTTTAACAACTCTGTGCAGAAAGTGGTTGATTGGGTTAATGCCGGGAGCAACTGGACTGAAACGCTGCTGATTGTTACGGCCGACCACGAGTGCGGTTATCTGTGGGGCGCAACGGGCAGCTATGCTCTAATCGGCAACAACGGTGTGGGCAATTTGCCGACGGCGGTGTATAACTCCGGCAGCCATAGCAATTCACTGGTGCCATTCTTTGCCAAAGGCGCCGGCAGCGAGTTATTTGCCAATTACGTTGTCGGCACGGATGGGAACCTGCGGACACGGTATGGATTGGATAGTTCCTGGTCGGGACAGTATATTGATAATACCGCGATTTATAACGTCGCAATGACAATCGTTCCCGAACCGTCCACACTGGCGCTGCTTGGGCTGGGATTGCTGAGGTTTGGCCGCAAAAAATAAAAGACTTGTTTTAAGAGTGACAGGAAGAGAAAGACAGATATCAATTGTAACAGCGTTGTTGATATTGCAGACTTGGCTTTATTTATTCAGGAATGGCTGTAGGATACCGCATTGGTAAGAATCCGAAGCAAGATGCTTCGGTTACCTTGGGCAGATGAGAAAAGGAAAGGGCAGAGTTATAAAATAAAACCTGCTTGTCGAAGACAAGCAGGGCACCGGTGGATCGGGCAAAAATAAAATGGGCGAACATGTAGGTTCGCCCAGACAGATCATGGATTGTAAGTTTTAATTCATTTTGTACAGCAAGAGGCGGTAGCTTTTGAATTTTTTGAAGTTTTCTCCGGTTCGCTGGCTGCCCAGATATTTGTGCCGCATCTTTTCTAATTTCTTCTTGTACTTCCATTTCAAGATTTTCGACAGCAGCGGATATCGGCTGTCTAACAACTGGCCGACCAAATTCGCGACAGGGCCGCCCACTTCTTTGCAGAGACGATCTTCGATGTCTCTGGTGGGTGCGGTTTCTTCAGTGATGTCAATGTCTTTGATAAGGCTGATGGGGAATTTTGAAACCGTATCAAAGAATTTCGTGAGGTTGTGGCCGCCGGGGATGGGGCTTTTTTCCGTGGTGTCAAACTTGAAAATATCACAAATGAGCATCCGGCCGTTGGGATTCAAAAGTGTCAGCGTTTTTTGGATTGCGTCGTCAGGATCAATATATTGAAAGCTCTCGCTGAACAGAACCAGATCGTAGCGTTTTTCGGTCTGCAATTGCTCATAGAAGCACTCGAAAATCTCACTTTTTCCCTGTAATAAAGTTCGGGCCTGCTGTGCAAGAAATGAACTTGGCGAAACGCCATCCACTTTATACCCAGCATCGGTCAGCCTTTTGGCGATGTGGCCCATTCCGCAGCCGACATCCAGAATCGATTGAACTCCGTCGGGGATATTGGAAATCAGGAGTTTTGTATAATTTTCCTGAGCCGCGGGGAGGTTGGCCAGTTCGACCTTGAGGTCTTTGGTCCAATACCCATAATGCAGATGTTCTAATTTCAAGAAATGCTTGCCGCATAGTGTGGCAATTTCCAGGCCTATTTCACGCGACAGCGTTTTCTTATCTTTCATAAAAAAATATCCATATAAAAAGTAGTTGTCTTGCCCTGCTATGCTTCGGAGTCTTATTTCTCATAATAATACAAGAGCTGCCAGTGAAAAGCCAGACTTATTTTTAGAAGAAAGTTAATAGTTAATAGAAAAAAAGTCAGAAGTCTGGGCAATTGTATATCGGAGATTATAAGGAATTTTTCTATTTTCCATTTTTCATCGTCGGTAATTTTCTTTCGCCCTTTCAGGGCTTTAAATGTTGGGCGGTTTTGTACCGGGGGCTTACACCGCCCGGCTATGAAGCTTGTCGTCCCTCCGGGACTAAAATAAGGAATGCCGCACGCGGCATGGAACGATAAAGGACGGGTTTGAAAGCTGCCCCTGCGGAATGTTCCATACATTTTTATGCGAAGAGGGCTTCGACGAATTCGTCGGGGTCGAATTCTGCGATGTCTTCTGGTTTTTCGCCGAGGCCGACAAATTTGACGGGGATGTCGAGCATGTCTTTGATGGCGATGACGATGCCGCCGCGGGCGGTGCCGTCGAGCTTGGCTAAAAAGATGCCGGTAATCTTGACGGTTTCGGTGAATATCTTAGCCTGCATGATGGCATTCTGGCCGGTGGTGGCGTCGAGAACGAGCAGGACTTCGTGCGGGGCGTCGGGAATCTGTTTGACGATGACGCTGCGGATTTTGCCGAGTTCATCCATTAGATTTTTTTGCGTGTGCAGGCGGCCTGCGGTGTCGATAATCAGGTAGTCGGCGTTACGCGTCAGGGCGGCCTGGCAGGCGTCGAATGCGACGGCAGCAGGGTCGGAGCCTTGCTGGTGGCGGACGATCTGGACGCCGATGCGCTCAGCCCAGATGCTCAATTGTTCGACGGCGGCGGCGCGGAAGGTGTCGCAGGCGGCGACGATGACTTTTTTATTATTGCGGCTTAGGATGCTGGCGAGCTTGGCGATGCTGGTGGTTTTGCCGGAGCCGTTGATGCCGGCGACGAGGATGACGGTTGGGCCGGAGGCGGCGGTGTGCAGAAGGCGATCCTGCTGGGGCCAGTAGGTTTTCATCTGGTCTTTGAGGAAGGGGACGACGTGCTCGGCGGTTTTGATTTTGCCGGCTTTCCAGGCGGCGCGGAGGTCTTCGATGAGCCGTTCGGTGGTTTCGACGCCGAGGTCGTCACTGATGAGGGTCTGTTCGAGCTGGTCGAGCAGGTCTGCGTCGATGGTGCGGCCGAACGTGAGAATCGCTGACAGACTGGAGCCGATTTTCTGGCGTGTCTTGGTCAGGTGATCTTTAATAAATTGTACTGATTTTGAGAAGAAACCCATTGCGACTCCGAAAGAATAAGAACTCAAGAATACAAGAATATAAGAATATAAGAACTCAAACAGGCCTATGGGCTAAAGCCCATCCTACGTTAAAAGCTAAGATTAAAAATCAAAGAGCAAAAACACAAATCAAAAATTAAAAATAAATTGCGTCATATTTTCGTTGACGCTGCCACGGCCTGACTGCGTCAGATCGCGGCACACACCGTTTCGCTTTATGTCGCCCTTTCAGGGCTTGATTTTTTATTTTATCCCACCCAGGGCGTTGCCCTGGGCTGTTATATTATGCCCCTGTGGGGCGTCGACGAAAATAACATCCACCTCCATATTGGGCTAAAACGTACACCATTTGAGGGAATAAAATTATTTAGAAATTTTACTCGAACGTCCGAGAAAGTCAAATTTATTAGTGGTATGGCGGTGGTTTTGCAGATGCTATGGCCTTTTTGGGTTCACGGCGGGGTTTTTGCTTGTCTCGTAGATGTCCGATTTGGTAAGATTTAGTAGAGAAAGAGAGGAAAAGCTTCTTTGTACCTATGGATCGAGTGCATCTTGGTGGCGGGACTGGCCTTTGCGGGGTTGCTGGCTGGGGCGGGCAGTTCGCGCCTTGGCAAAAAGGCGGGTTTGGTAACGTGTTTCGCTTCGGTGGTCTGTGTGTTTGCACTGGCGGGGCTGTGCCGTGTGCCGGACTATTCGGAAAGTCCGATATTGCTTGCGTTGGCGGCCGGGCGGGTAAAGCTGGTTTTGCTGTCATTTATTATTCCATTGGGTCTGGCTTCGGCGATGCCGTATCTGCCGTTTCGCTGGGAGCGGTGGATTGTCGTCGGATTAAGCGGAGTTACGATTTATACTTTCGGGGTGTTTCCCTTTCTCGGCTCGGCGATGGCGGCGGTCCAATTTGAAAGTGCGTCCTCGTTTTTTGATGCCGATGGGGTGTGCCGTCAAAGTACGTCCTTTACCTGCGGACCTGCCTCGGCGGCCACGGCGCTGAATCGTCTGGGAATTGCCGCCTCGGAAAGCCAGTTGGCGATTTTGGGGCGGAGCTGTCCATTTATCGGGACGGCTGATTTTGAATTGCTGCGAAGTATCGAGACTGTTGGGGCTGGGCGAATTCACTGCCGGTATTATCCGGCGAATGCGGAGCTAAAGCTGGGGGAAAATCAGGTGCTGCTTGCGATTTTGCCGCAAGGTTATTTTGTGAATCATTGCGTGGCGGTTATCTCTGCTGCCGAAGATACGGTTGTCTTTGCCGATCCGGCCGAGGGGATTATTACATTGCCGAAAGCGTATTTTGAATCTACCTGGTCGGGTAAGGGGATTTTGGTCAGCAGGTAGATTTACAATTTTCCATTTTCGATTTTCATTTTTTTCCCAGAAGGCACAGGGAAACAAGTTTTTAGTTCTTGATTCGTAGTGTTTTTGATGGGCTAAAGCCCATCCTACGCAGTGGGGTGTTTAGCGTTTGATGGTGTGGATGGTTTTGCAGCGGGGGCACTGGGCCTGGGGGGCATTGAAGTTTGGTGGGAGTTTGAGTTTTACGCCGCAGGGGCAGGCGATCATTTCGAAACCTTCTTTTTGGCGGATGAAGTCGCCGATGCGGATGTGCTGGCGGGCGTTGTCGGCGGCGGTTGGGTCCGGTTGCGGCTGTGTGGCGGGGCGAATGGGGGTCGTGTCGGTTGCGTTTAACGCGGAAGCGGGGATGACGCCGGATTTGCCGGTTGCGCTTTCATACGCGCGGTTGTAATCCTGATACGCCGACCCATAGGACATCTTTCGCAATATCGCGATGCGCTGTTCGATGGGCGGGTGCGTGCCGAACAGGCTGGCATTTGAGCCGCGGAACGGGTTGGAGATATACATTGGGGCGGTAACTTTGTTGGCGGCGGCAACAGGGAGGCTTGAGCCGGCGATTTTTTCGAGAGCGCCGGCCAGACCTTCGGGATAGCGTGTCAGCCGTACTGCGCCGGCATCGGCCAGATATTCGCGTTTACGCGACAGGGCGAAATACAGAATCTGCGCCATCAGGGGAGCTAAAATCGCAACGAGCAGAGCAATGATGATAATGATGGCCTGTCCGCCGCCATCGCCTTTGCCGGAGTAACGGCGGCGACTGCCGCCATACAGGGTGCCGCGCATAAAGACATTGGCCATCAGAACGATTGAGCCGAGCATGATGCCGGCTAAGGTGACGAACAGGATGTCGCGATGGACGATGTGGCTGAT
>CAZVXR010000007.1:0-1766 GCA_964630865.1 uncultured Pirellulales bacterium
AAGCCGCGGGTTTCAAGTCTAACTTAGCCGTGGGATTGACCGACTCAATCAGCCCTTCGATTGCCCCGCGCAGCGAACAAAAATCGCCATCGGTAACAAGGGCTAACTTCGTATGTTCGATAGGCAATTTTTGCGGACTGCTCAGGTTGGGCAGATAGGTGTCGGCCAGTTCAAACAATCGGCAGGGGATATTGCCCGCATTGTAGTTGGAACGCATTACCCCCACCAGCGAGCCGAGCAGATTGGACCGCAAGAGCCGCGATGATTTTTGATTGACGTCCTGAACAGCCAGGTGCTGTTCGGCGGGCACGTCTCCAAAAACCGAGGCCAATTCCGGTTCGGCAAATGAAACCGTAACCGTTTCAAAAAAGCCGCCGCCGATTAGAACATTTCGCAGGGTTGTCGCAGTCGCCTGACGTTTATCTTTCGGCGCCGCTTCAATATGGATTTTGCGTTCGGTGGGGATTTTGTCGTAGCCCCAGCAGCGGGCGGCTTCTTCGATTAAATCCACTTCGCGATAAATATCGTGCCGCCACGAGGGAATGGTGCAGCCGATCAGGTCATCGGTTCGAATTTCGGGATTAAAGCCCAGCGCCTTAAAAATAGCGACGACGCTGTCTTTGGGAATCGTGATGCCCAGCAGGGCGTTCATTCTTGATAGCCGCATCCCGACGGTGGGCGTTTCGGTCTTGCCGGGGAAGACATCGACGATACCCTGCGCCAGTGTTCCGCCTGCCAATTGGATAATCAACTGGGCGCAGCGGCGCGAGGCCCACGCGATATTGTCGGCATCCACCTGCCGTTCAAAGCGATACGATGCATCCGACGGCAGGGCGAGTTTGCGTGATGTCCGGCGGATGGACACGGGGTCAAAATGCGCTTCTTCCAATAGAATGTTGACGGTCGCGTCCGAAACTTCGGTTTCCAGCCCGCCCATCACGCCTGCAACCGCTACCGGTTTGTTCGCGTCGGCAATGGCAAGCACGGTTTCGTTGAGGTCGCATTTGGTGCCGTCGATGCTGACGATGCGTTCGCCGGGTTTGGCTTTGCGGACGATGATGGTTTTACCGCCGATTTTATCGTAATCAAAGGCGTGGGGGGGCTGGCCGTGTTCCATCATGGCGTAATTGGTCGCATCTACCACATTATTGACGCTGCGCAGGCCGATGGCTTCCAGCCGCTTGCGAATCCACGCCGGCGAGGGGCCGACTTTAACATTCTGGATAATTCTGGCGGTATAACGTCCGCAGGAGGCAGGGTCTTCGATTTTCACGTCAATGAATTGTCCGGCCTGAACGTCGCTTTCTTTGACATCCACCTGCGGGATGGTCAGCGGGCGATTCCATGCCGCGGACAGTTCGCGGGCGATACCGATATGGCTTAGGCAGTCGCCGCGATTGCTGGTAATCTCCACATCAATGACGGTATCGTCCTCAAACGGCTCAATGGATTCGATGGGCAGCCCGCGTTCGCTGAGCGTAGCCCCAATTTGTTCGGCGGTGTAGCCGGAAACGTCAATATAATCCCGCAGCCAGTGTAATGAAATTTTCATATATCCAAACTTTCCAGTAATGTCATTTGATCCGCAATAAAAGGAATAAAATACTCCGGAATCCTGATTTTGTCAATGATTTTGCGCATTGCCGACCGACGAGGGGCGATTTTTGATTGAAAAATGGGGAAATTGGGTTCGTTTTGATAAAACAGCTTTCAGCGGCCAGCTTCCAGCCGACAGCCAAAATGGGTTCGTTTTGCGAAACAGGTAT
>CAZVXR010000008.1:0-2436 GCA_964630865.1 uncultured Pirellulales bacterium
GGTTTTCACTGGCTGTTTGCCAAACGAGACCCTGCGAATCATCGTACGCGCAATACACGGTATGGTCTACTGACGCCCCGCCTCTTTCAACAACCTGATTGATGCCCGTCGTTCTAAAATCAGAATTGGGATGAAAACCCAGCAAGTCCAACCCCACCATCGACTCAGCCAATTTATTAGCGCCGGTGTACGGAAAAGAGTTAATTAAACGTGTTTTCGACCCATCCAGAGCATCCACATTGTTGCTGGAATCCGGATACGACCCAAAATCCGTCTTGAATATTTCCAGCGCCACATCCATGCTGTGAAATTGTGCTTTTTGCTGAACCCGGGCTGCATAGTCCTTAACCTGCGACAATGCCGGAACCAGCAGGCCGATCAGGATGGCGATAATACCCATCACCGTCAGCATTTCAACAATCGTAAATCCTCGTTTTTGATTTTCGCTTTTCATCTGTTTTCCTTTCTTAAAATCGCTATTAGACCGTTTATTTTTTGATTTTGCATATTGTCATTCCCGCGCAGGCGGGAATCCAGTTTTCACTTTTTGATCTTAAATTCCTGTATTCCTGTATTCTTGAGTTCTTTTTTACATCAGCGTCTGAATAATCGTAACCATGGGCATAAACATCGCCAGCACGATCGTGCCGACAATCCCGCCCAGAAGCAGAATCATAATCGGCTCCAGCAGACTCATCATCGAACCAACCAGCACATCCGCGTCGGCGTCGAAATTGTCAGCTATTTTCATCATCATTTTATCCAGATCGCCGGTTTCCTCGCCGACATCAACCATGTTGACCACAATGGCATCGACCGTTTTGCTCTGACGCAGCGGATTGGCAAACGTATCGCCCTGCCGGATCGCCCCCTGAACCTTACCCAGCATCGCGGCATAGATTTCATTATCCGAGGTTTCACGGGTGATATTGATCGCTTCCAGAATCGGCACGCCCGCACTAATCAGCGTCGCCAGCGTGCGGCACCATCGCGCCACTGATGTCTTATAGACCAGATTTTTCATGACCGGCAGACGCAGCTTAATCCAGTCCAGGGCATACCGCCCACCCTTAAACTGCCGGACAAACCTGAAAAAGGCGAAAATAATAAACGGCGAAATCGCAACCATCCCGGCATTCAGTCCCTTCCTGCCAAGCAGCCAGTGGCTCATCTCCAGCAAACCGAGTGTCAGCCCCGGCAGTTTTGCCTTGCCGTCGGACATATCGCCCAACACCGTGGCAAATGTCGGCACAATAAAAATCATCAATCCCAGCACAATAATCAGGGCAGCAATGAGAACGACCACGGGGTAAACCATCGCGCTTTTCACCTTGGATTTGAGCCGTTCGGCCTTTTCCATAAAATCCGCAACGCGGGACAAAATCACGTCCAGCACACCGCCGACCTCGCCTGCCGCGACCATATTGACAAATAATCGATTAAAGCATTTGGGATGCTTGGCGAACGCCTCAGACAGCGTCGAGCCGCCCTCAATATCATCGGCGACATAGCCGATAATCCGCCTGAATGCCCCTTTTTTCTGCTGTTCTTCCAAAATGCGCAGGGAACGCAAAATCGCCAAACCGGCATCCTGCAGCGTCGAAAGCTGCCGGGCAAACTGGGTAACCACCTTGATTTTGATCTTTTTGTTAACGCCCTTGCGCCGTGTGCCTGTCGCGGCCACCTTGACATCCACTTTTTTCCCGGCGCCCTGGGCCTTGACTTTGGTTGGAAAAAGACCCTTATTGCGGATCTTGCTAATCGCCTCTTTGCTGCTGAGAGCCTCGATTTCCGCTTTTATCTCATTTCCTTTGGCGTCCAGCGCCACATATTCAAAAACTGGCATAAATTGCCCCCTTTACGCTAAAAGTTATTCTTCTGCCGCCAGCGTTTCACGAGAAACCTCATCAATCGTGGTAACCCCGTCAAAAATCAACAGCAGCCCATTTTCGCGCAGGGTTTTCATCCCCGCCTTGCGGGCCGCGTCGCGAAGCACATTCGTCGAGGCGTGATTCATAATCAAATCTCGAATCTCGTCATTAAAGACCATAATTTCATAGATCCCAGTACGTCCCCGATATCCGGTATTGTTGCAGTTGTCACACCCCTTGCCGTAGAAAAACTGCTTGCCTTTGACGTTCTCGTGCGTCAGTTCCAGTTCCATCAATTGATCTGCATCCGGCACATACTCCGTTTTGCATTTTAAGCATATCTTCCGAACAAGGCGCTGGGCGACAATGCCTTCCATCGTGGCAGTAACAAGGAATGTTTCCAGTCCCAAATCCAAAAGACGGGCAATCGAGCTGGGAGCGTCATTGGTGTGCAGCGTCGTAAACACAAGGTGACCTGTCAGCGAGGCCTGGATGGAGATTTCAGCCGTTTCCAGGTCGCGCACTTCGCCGACCATGCAGATATCCGGGTCCTGACGCAAAATGG
>CAZVXR010000009.1:0-3329 GCA_964630865.1 uncultured Pirellulales bacterium
TTCCGTATTGGGCACTTGCTCATTCGGGTTGATGCCAAACGCAATCTCCCCACGCCCCAGCGGCGTATCCGGGTTGGCGATAAAAGGCCCAATTCCAATCATGTCCAAATCAAGCCAGCCAAACAGCTCAATATCCCGTGCCAGACTGGCGTAGGTCTGTCCGGGAATCCCCGCCATGACACCGCTGCCCGCTTCATAACCTAACTCCCTTAATTGACGCAAAATCGAAAACCGATCGCTTTTTTTGCCCGGCAGCGATGGATGAATCCGCTCGTAAAGTTCTGAATCCGATGTCTCGAACCGCAATAGATATCGATCCGCCCCGGCCTGTTTCCACGCCACAAGGTCTTCATAAGGCCGCTCGCCCAGACTCAGCGTTACCGCCAGCGGCGTTTGGCTCTTGATTTGTCGTACAATCTTTGCCAGCCAGCAAGTTTCGATGCCGTAGTCTTCGCCCGCCTGCATCACCACCGTCCCGTACCCCATTGCAACTGCCTGTTGGGCGCAGTCAAGAATTTCCGCTGCCGTCATCCGGTAGCGTTCGATTTTGCGATTACCCGCCGCCAAACCGCAATATGCACACTTCCGCACGCAAAAATTGGAAATCTCAATCAGTCCCCGCAGATGCACCGCATCGCCGACATTGGCTTTCCGCACCGCATCGGCCCGTTGCCAGAGTGTCTCTAATTTCACTGCGTCCATCTCGCGCAGCCAGGACTCTATTTCATTATGTGACAAAGAATTCTGTGTCATGGATTATTCTCGTTTTGTTAAATAAAGTGCAATTCGCTGAGCCATTGGTGCAAAAATCAGCGCCGCAGGGAACCCAACGGTAAATCCAATTCCAAATCCTCTCATCCATCGCATCCAAAACATGGCATCAAAACCAGTGTTGACTAAGGTCATGCAAAATGACATACAAAAACTCATACACAGGGACATAATTAACCCCGTCAGCAGCCGCTGTGATGCCGTTGGTTTAGTCATTGCATCTCCTTTTTCGCATTCCGATAGGCGTTCATCGCCGCCGGGAACGGTTCCAATGCCCGTTCAAAAATCCCCAGACTGTACGCTATCGCCAGCCCATAATTGGTCATCGGTACACCTGCCTTGCGGCATTCCAAAATACGGCTAAGCATCTGCCGCCGATTCCACATACAAGCCCCGCAGTGAATAATCAATTTATACTTGCTAATATCCTTCGGCCAATCCCGTCCGGCCAGCGTTGTAAAATTCAGCTTTCCGCCGACATACTGCGTCAGCCACCGCGGAATCTTCACCCGCCCAATATCCTCGCCAATCGGGTGATGGCTGCATGCCTCAGCAATCAGTACCTCATCGCCGGGTTTTAGCTTGTCAATCGCTATCGCACCGAGCGTCTGTGCTACCAAATCCCCCTTAAACCGGGCAAACAAAATCGAAAAACTGGTCATCCATACACTTTTCGGCGTATCAGCAGCGACTTTCAAAAACGCCTGTGAATCGGTTACCACTAATTTCGGCGGCTCCTTGAGATTATCTATTGCGTGCCGCAATTCCCGTTCTTTAACAACCATGCAGCAGGCGTCGCCGTCCAGCAAATCGCGAATAGTCTGTACCTGCGGCAAAATCAACCGTCCTTTAGGAGCTTCTTTATCAATCGGCACAACTAAAATCACCATTTCACCCGGTTTAATCAAGTCGGCGGCAATTGCAGGGTTTTCGATAAAATCTGCCGGTACGTTGTCCAACAGAGCCTGCCGCAAATCCGAAATATTTTCCTGTGTCAAAGCTGAAACTGTCACAATAGGGATTTTCATGGCATGCAGTGCGGTAACCGTCTTGGCAGCGGGGCGGTGCAGGTCGATTTTATTGAATGCCGTGATAAACGGGACTTTTAGTGCCGTCAGTTCTTCGGCGATTTTAGCTTCAAACTCACCCCATCCGCCATCGCTGATAATGACGGCAAGATCGGTGCGCTCAAAGACTTTGCGGGTCCTGGCGATGCGAAGTCCGCCCAGGGATCCCTCGTCATCAATCCCTGCCGTATCGATAAACACCACCGGCCCTATCGGCAATAACTCCATCGGTTTTTCCACAGGGTCGGTCGTCGTCCCCGCCACAGGAGAGACAATCGCCACATCCTGCCCGACAACGGCGTTAAGCAAACTCGATTTGCCCACGTTCCGCCTGCCGAAAAGGCCGATATGCAGCCGCATGGATTTAGGGGTTGATTCAGCCATAAAACTGGTTTACTTTTTGCTTTTTGCCTTTTGCCCTAACTGGCATACTGCTTCCGGGCTGATTAACGTGTTAAATTCCGGCTCAGTGAGTAATTTTCGTTCCAGAACAATCTGCCGAATGGTTTTCTTTTCGCTGTTCGCCTGCTTTGCAATTTCAGCGCACAGATCATATCCCAATTTCGGCAGCAGGGCGGTTACAGCTGCCGTCGCATTCTCGAACGTCTTGCGGCATTGTTCCTGATTAGCAGTGATCCCCTGTACACAAAATCGACAGAAAATATCGCACGCCGTGGTCAAAACTTCAATGCTTTCCAGCAGGTTCGCCGCGATAATGGGCATAAAAGCGTTCAGCTCAAGACTGCCCGCCGCACACGCCTGAGCAATAACAACATCATTGCCCATCACCTGCATCGCCGTCTGGCTAACCGATTCGGGGATAATGGGGTTCACCTTGCCAGGCATAATAGAAGACCCCGCCTGTCGCGCGGGTAATGTAATTTCGTTAAGCCCGCCAACCGGGCCGCTGGAAAGCAACCTCAAATCTCCAGCAATTTTCAATAAGGAACAGGCACAAGCTTTGAGAATACCGGATACTTCGACAAAGACATCCGTGTTTTGCGTAGCCTCGACCAGATTTTCAGCGCGGGCAAGCCCAATGCCGGTAATATCCCGAAGCGTATCAGTAACGCGGAAAATAAAATCCTGCGGTGCCGACAGCCCGGTACCGATAGCCGTACCGCCCAGATTGATCACCCGCAGCCGTTCAATACATTTATACACCCGCCAGCGGTCGCGGTTAAACGCCTCCGCATAGGCCGACATTTCCCGTCCGAGCGTGGTCAGTACGGCATCCTGATATTCCGTCCGTCCAAGTTTGACCACGTCGGAAAATCCTTTTTCTTTCGCCTGAAACGCCTCCTGTAATTTTACCAGAGCCTGTTCGAGCCGCTGAATGCTCCAGATTGCCGCCACACGCAGGGCTGTCGGAAACGTATCATTGGTCGATTGATAACGGTTGATGTCGTCGAGCGGATGAACCGTATTATAATCGCCTAAAGGTAAATTCAAAATCTGCAATGCGCGATTGGCTAAAACTTCGTTGACATT
>CAZVXR010000010.1:0-2444 GCA_964630865.1 uncultured Pirellulales bacterium
CATGCTGGGCAAGGCGCAGGCCAAACCGGTGCGAAAGCGGCTGGTCTTTCTGGCAGCAGATGGAGCGTTAGTTCCGGTGTGGGTGTCGGCCAATCTGCTCAAGCACGGCGATTCTGTCAGCATCTGTCTTGTCGCAATGAACCAGACGGAACTGGAGGCCTCGAAGGAGGCGGTGCGGCAAATCGCCGAGCAGCGCGAAGAGTTGAAAACTCAGCAGAAAACGCTGCGTGTGCGGAACGAGGAGCTTCAAAATGCCCAGATTGAACTTGAATCGTCTCGGAACAGATATTCCGATTTGTACAACTTTGCCCCTGTCGGCTATTTTGTGCTCGACAAAGAAGGGTTAATTCTCGATATAAACTTTACCGGTGCTGCTCTCTTAGGAGTGGCCCAATTGCGTATTATTGGGAAACATTTTTCCAATTATATCAATAGAGCCGATCAGGATGCGTTTTTTCTGTTCCGCAGGAAAGTTTTCCAGACCCAGTGCCGGCAAATCTGCGAGCTCCAGCTTGTAAAAAAGAATAAAAGCCTGTTCGATGCCCTGCTTTTGGGCGGCAGAGTGAAAGACTCCCGTAAAGGCAGTATTCAGTTTAGGATAGCTGTAACCGATATCACGGAGCAAAAGCATGCGGAAAAACAGCTAAAAGCCCTTACGCAACGCAGATTTATGGAAAAAGAGATCCTGGATATTACCGAAAGAGAACGGGAACTGATAGGCGATGAATTGCACAATGGCATAGGCCAGGTACTGACCGGCATTGCGCTGAAGTGCAAAGGGTTGGGATTGAAAATGAAGGACAAGTCATCAGAAGAAATGACAGCAGCCGTAGAAATATCAAACCTTGCTAACAAGGCGATTAGTCAGATACGAAATATCGCCAAGATGCTTTATCCCGTTGATCTTCAAACAGAGGATATGGTGTCGGCTTTAAAAGCGATGATGTCCAATACGGAAACGATGTTGGGAGCCAGATGTCGATTCCTGTATGACAAATCTGTCTCGGTTGAAAATCTTGTTGTGGCAAAGCAAATTTACCGTATTGTTCAGGAAGCGATTACCAATGCGGTCAGACATGGCAAAGCACATAATATCAGCGTAAATCTTCGTTTGGCTAACAAAGAAATTCGTCTGTCAATTGAAAATGACGGCTTTGATTTTCCAATTTTACCTCCACATGGAAATGGGATTGGATTGAAAATTATGAAATACCGTACCAACCAGTTAGGCGGCTCTTTTGATATTCGTAAAGGCGCCAAAGGAGGAACGGTTGTTCTCTGCGTTTTCCCAGAGAGCGGATAGCGCAGCAAAGACGATTCTGTTAATCAGTGCAGCGTCTGATTTTAGCATTAGCAAAAAAGGCTAATTATGTGTAAGCAAAATCGCCTACATAAATAGTGTGAATTATAAATGTCAGTCAAATGAGCATTGGTTTTTCTGAGATAAGCTACGATAACGCAACATTGAAATACTAAAAAAAGATTGAAAACAAAAACGGATGCTGTACAATAGTATATGGGCAAAACGTAGAATTCAATGGAGACTTTGTCTAATTCAGGACAAGAAACGTGAGAGAACAAACGAAGAAATTAAGAGACGTCGCCGCACGACTCAAGCAGACCGAGCAAGTGTTGCAGGTAAGCGAGATTAAGTACCGCCAACTGGTAGAGAATGCCGATTGCATTATTCTGCGTATGGATACAACCGGCCGCATCTCTTTTTTCAATGAATTTGCCCAGAAGTTCTTCGGATATTCCGAACGGGAAGTCCTCGGCAAAAATATCATCGGGACGATTACTCCCAAGACGGATATGTCGTGCCTGAATTTTGCTAAGATTGCCAAAGCGATTCGGCGGTATCCCGAACGCTATACAACATACGAAAATGAATATACCTGCAAAGATGGACGGCACGTTTGGGTTGCCTGGGCAAACAAAATCATTCGTTCCAAACAAAATCGTATTGCGGAAATCCAGTGTGTCGGCCACGATATCACGGAACGTAAGCGGACGGAAAACGAGTTGCGGCTGCTGGCCGCGGTGGTGCACAACTCAAACGACGCCATTACGCTGCAGGACTTGAAAGGCAAGATTATCTCCTGGAATCTCGGCGCCGAACAGATGTACGGATACAGCAAGGCCGAGGCTATAAACTTGAACGCCGACCGGCTGATTCCTGAATACAAGCAGGACGAAATGCTGATGCTGATGAGAAAGCTGGAGAAAAATGAAAAGGCGGATGGCTTTGAGACAGTACGCCTTGCGAAAGACGGGAGGGTATTACACGTCTCGCTGACCGCAACACGATTGAAAAATGAAAAGGGCAAACCATTTGCCGCAGCCATATTTGAAAGAGACATTACTGAACGCAAAAATCTGGAAAAAGAAATCCTGGAGATCACTGATCGGGAACGACATCTGATCGGTCAGGAAATGCACGACAG
>CAZVXR010000011.1:0-2635 GCA_964630865.1 uncultured Pirellulales bacterium
GTCCCAAAACAGAATTCAGTTTATCCGGCGTTAAATTCGCCGAAGCCAGTACGCTATCGACTTCTTTTTTCACCCATTCCCAACCCGGTGTCATATACGCCACCATCACACGAGCCAGCGGACCGACTTCCATCGGGACCCCATCATAGCGAGGCGACTTTAGCCAGCTATACCCCTTGTCAGGATCCGGTGTCGTCTGTCCCTTGTAGGGATGCAGTCCTGAACCGCTGCTATAGTGAGAATGAGAAACAAATTCTCGAATCTTCTCGGGATCCAGCGGTTCGAGCTTACCATTGATAACCGCTCCGGCCGGCAGCCATTTACGCACATCCGGTCCAGCTTTTTGTTCCATACGGAAATTGCCAAAGCTTAAATAATTTCCGTATGACGCCCCGATATCCCAGTAGCCGGGAAAGGCCTTGGCCGCCAGCAGTAAGTCGGGCAAATACACCATATCCACAAATTCGGCCAGCTTGTCCAACCGGCTCTTGTAACACAAAATTCGTTCCATCGTTACTTCGCCCGTTACCCCTGTGGGGACTAATGAAGTAGAATGCGGCATCTTGGCGGCAAAAACAGCGCACATCTCGTGAGCGATGGTACGCATTTTCAACGCACTGACGTAATTGCCGATCAGACGCCAGTTGGCCTGATCGTCCGCAAGATACTGATTGACTTCATACCGGGGCAAAAATGGCGCTGCCGGAAATACCGAGTTGGATGCCACCGCGTTTTCCACCCACGCTCGCAGACCTTTCAGACCGTTATCGGAACCGTCATACTTGAGAATCGATTTGATATCCACAAAATCCAGCGCCGACAAGTGATAAAAATGAAGAATATGCGACTGGAGGTAATTGGCGCCAAAAATGAGATTTTGAGCCACTCGGCCGTTTAGGGTCGGTTCGATTCCATACGCCATTTCCTGCGCCATCAGCGACGCCATACCATGGGCAATCGGACAGACTCCGCAAATCCGCTGAGTAATCTGCTGGGCATCCAGCGGGTCGCGTCCCTGAAGAATGGTTTCAATCCCGCGAAACATTTCCCCTTCACAGCGAGCCGAAACGATTTTGACTTTTGAACTATCGGGCAATGCTTCAGTTTCGGTATGAATCGCCAGATGTCCCTCGATTCGAGTCAGCGGACTGATAGTTACGGTTGTTGCCATTACTTAATGCTCCAATTTGAACAATAATTATTACCTGCCCTTTTGAACACGATTCCATCAAAACACCCTTGATTATCGACATTCTGAAGCTTCGGTTTAACGAAAAATAGTGAAAAACTACCTATATGCTTCTAAGAAAAACCCTCAGCCGGTCATAACTCTTTACAAAGAATCAAGTTAGGCGCATTTTGTGTGAAGTTATAAAAAAAGACACCTTAGATTTCACTTGCCCTTACCGCTATTATATTTAGAATGGACTGTTGCATTTGCAAAAGAAGATATTTTTGGTTATGATTTAAGGATACATAAATGCGGACCAGCAATCCGGCGTTAAATGAAAAGGTATTTGAGGCAATTCCCTACTACGGTGAGAAAGCAATGACCGTCATGGGGGCGGTGAATAAAACAGGCTTTCTGCTTGTACTGGCAGTACTTACCGGCAGCCTAACCTGGTTTAAGGCGGCACAGGATCCGGCCTCGGCGATGCCGTGGATGCTGGTCGGCATTTTCGGCGGACTTATCGCAGCGATGGTTACCATCTTTAAAAAACAATGGGCCTCTGTTACCGCCCCGCTGTACGCCCTGTTGGAAGGTTTGGCATTAGGCGGCATTTCCGCTATTTTTGAGACACATTACAAAGGTATTGTCTTTATGGCGGTTTTTTTGACCTTCGGCGTTTTGGCTTGCCTGCTGATTGCCTACCAATCGGGAATCATCAAGCCGACGCAAGGCTTTATCGCGGGCGTTTCGGCCGCAACCGGCGCAATCGGCTTGTATTATGGGGTCTCTATCATCATGGGATTCTTTGGGGTTACGGTACCGCTGATTCATAGTTCTTCGACGATGGGTATTCTGTTTTCAGCGGCGGTGGTGGTTGTCGCGGCACTGAACCTTGTGCTGGATTTTAAGATGATCGAACAAGGCGCAGCAGGCGGCGCACCAAAGTATATGGAGTGGTACTGCGCGTTTGGGCTGATGCTGACCTTAGTCTGGCTCTATCTTGAAATCCTGCGGCTGCTGGCCAAACTCCAGGCCCGCAATCGATAACGATTAGTCGATTTTAATTTTGGATATATCGCAAATTGGATCCGGGAATTTCATATCCAATTGTTCGAGCGTTTTAACTACGATCTCGGAGATCGCCACATTGCGAAACCATTTGTGGTTGGCAGGGATAATGTACCACGGGGCATATTTTGTGTTGCACTGACTAAACGCATCTTCGTACGCCTTGATGTAGCTATCCCAGCTTTTGCGTTCCTCAAAATCAGCCGGGTCGATTTTCCAGTGCCGGGTCGGATCGTCTAATCGAGTCTGCAGCCGCTTGCGCTGCTCATCTTTGCTGATATGAAGAAAAAGCTTTACGATATGAACGCCATTTTCGGAAAGCGTCCGTTCGAATTCGTTGATTTGAGTATAGCGCTTTGACCAGACAGATTTGGGAACAAGGTCTTTAACGCGAAC
>CAZVXR010000012.1:0-3203 GCA_964630865.1 uncultured Pirellulales bacterium
GATACCGAGCTGGTTTTCTTTCTTATTTTCAAACTCGATTTTGACCTGCACTTTATTGCGTCCGCGCGTCAGCCAATCCCAGTTGGACACTTCATAGACGTACAGCTTCTTGACCGGGACCTGTTTGGCCGGGTCGATCAGCTCAATTTGCTTAACCTGATTATTCTGCAGGGTCGTCTTGCGGCCGAGCGTATAGAGGTGGTACTCCATGAAGGGCTTTTCCTCAAAGCCGCCCGGAGCTTCCGCCATCATCATCACATCCTGCTTACGCATCATCCGCGCCGGCTGCGGAGCAATTCGCTTGACATCGCCGGCAATGAGTTTCAACGCCGCATCCTGATAGGCCGCACCGCTGCTATTGGTAATAGTCACCCAGCCGCTCATATCGAGAGCATCGTCCTTGTCATTGAGTACCGCCATATAATCCGCACGCCAGCCGAGACCTTCGGTGGTGTAGGTAATCTGGCACAGCCCCGACAGCTTTTTGGCCGCATTCACCAGCCAAACCAGCGTCGGGCGAGTCAGCAGGTTTTCGGGCTTTTTATCAAGCTGAATATGCTCAACTGAATCATTGCCGATAACGTTCATTTTGCCGGTCTGGTCATCCATTAGAATCAGATTTGCTCCATCCGCAGAGAGCAGGGTTCCGCTAACCAGCGTTCCCGGACTGGCGCCGCTGCCTTTGACCTGCACGGTAACGGATTTATCGATATACTTTTTCAGCAGACTTTGAGAGTTAACCAGGTCATACTCATAGTTCTGCTCCAAAATCTGCACCGCCCCGGGTGCGTCAAGGCAATCGAACAGCACGCTGGTCGGGTCGATCCGCTCGGCCACATCCGTGAATTTCGCCGTGTTGTGCCCCTCGGCAAAGTCCATCGCCCGCCGTTCCTTGACCAAGGCAAAATTGTCCGAATAAATGGTTAACCCCAAGCCCGGTTCGACTGCGGGTTTTAGGGTTTCCGCCCCGACGCAACACGTTGCCAATGCCAAAATTGCCCAAACTACCATTGTCCGCTTCATAGCTTTCTCCTTAAAAAATGATTTGTTTTTTTATTTATTAGACGAATCAAAAAAAGAGAGGTTCCGTAAAATGTTTGTAACCATGTGAAAATTAGAGAAAAACGCTTTTTACTTGTCAAACATCAGGCCCGGTCGGCGATGGCGGCAGCTATTTTCTTCATCGCGACTTTTGCGACACAGGGTTTTATGCGAAAAATAGCCTTTTCAGCCTGTTTCGAACAGGTTTGCGCGACAGAGTGGGCATATTCCAGCGAACCGCTTTGCTTAAGGGTTTTGACAAGCTGCATCCGATCCAACCGGGCCATTTTTTCGAAACAATCTTTGCGTTGCCCGGCTTTTTTACGATTAAGATGATGAATGATAGGCAGCGTCAGTTTGCGCTGCGAAAAATCTGTGCCGAGGGTTTTGCCGACTTTCTTATCGTCGCCGGTAATATCCAGAATATCATCGGTAATCTGAAATGCCAAACCAAGATTGCGCCCATAGGTTTCGACGGCTTTTTGTATTGCGGTATCCGCATCCGAAGCAAGAGCACCCAGTCGGCAGCTTGCGGCAAACAGACTTGCGGTCTTGGATTCGATGATGCTCATATAGTCCTGCTGATCCATCGTCCAGTCGCCCTGCCGGATATTTTGCAGCAGTTCGCCCTGACAGATTTGTTCGGCAGCATGACTAATAATCGCATCCGCACCGGGTACATCGACTTTAGCGCCGGCTGAAAACGCCCGGCTCAGCAGAAAATCGCCCAACAGCACTGCCGCCGTATTGCCCCACAGGCAATTGACCGTCTGGCGGCTGCGGCGGGTTTTGGCCTGGTCGATAACATCATCGTGCAGCAGTGTTGCAATGTGAACCAGTTCAACCATCATTGCCAGTTCAGTATGCTCATCCCGCAATGAACCTGTTGCCAAGCCGCTAAGCAATAACAGCGCCGGACGAAACAGTTTCCCTTGTCCGGCGCCAATGGATTCAATCTGTTCATTGATGCCGTTATAGGGCGTTGTCAGCCGCTCGGTGAGCCGACAACGGACATCCTCAAGAGGCCTAACGACAGGAGCAAACAAATCCTGCACCAGATGGGCCGTGTCGCGACCCTTTGCCGAACAATTGGTTTTATGAACGGGCATATTCGAAGAATTTCTTGCGTAACTGCTTTGTAATCGCTCCCGGCAATCCATCTCCGATAACGCGACCATCAATATCCACAACGCCAATCACCTCGGCAGCAGTTCCCGTCAGGAACATCTCATCGGCAACATACAAGTCAAACCGTGTCAGGTTTTTCTCAATCACGGGAATATTTTCTTTCTGAGCCAGCTTCATCACGACCTGTCGGGTGATGCCGTCCAGCGAACCAGCCTGTGTCGGCGGAGTATATATCGTTCCATTTTTCACGACAAAGACATTGTCGCCGCTCGCTTCAGCAACGTAGCCTTCGTTATTGTACATAATCGCCTCACCGGCACCAGCATCGATGGCCTCAATCTTGGCAAGGATATTGTTAAGATAGTTGAGGCTCTTGACCTGCGGAGGCACCGTCAGCGGGTGGTTGCGCATTGTTGAGACACTCACCACTTTGAGGCCTTTTTCGTACAATTCCTCTTTATAAAGCTGGATTTTGCCGGCGATGATAATCACCGTGGATCGCTTGCAGAGAAATGGATTTAAGCCCAAATCGCCAACGCCGCGAGTAACAATCTGCCGGATATACCCATCTTCGAGGTGGTTTGCCTGAATCGTCTGATAAAGGGCGTCTTTCATTTCGTCATAGGTCATCGGGATTTCCAGGCGAATGACTTTGGCCGATTCCCAGAGCCGCTTGAGGTGGGCGTCGATTTCGAAGATTTTGCCGCCATAGACACGGATGCCTTCAAATACGCCGTCGCCATAGAGAAGTCCGTGGTCGAAAACCGACACTTTCGCATCTTCTTTGTTCACAAGTCCGTGATCTAACCAAATTTTCATTGAAATACCTTTCTCTATCGCTCCACGGCGGTTTAGACAACCTTTCCATCGGATAGCCGAATCACCCGGCCAGCCTGACGCGCAATCCGGTCGTCGTGGGTAACCATCAGGATCGTCTGACCCTGCTGGTTTAACTCTTTTAACACCTCTAAGATACCATTTCCTGTTTTAGAGTCAAGGTTTCCTGTCGGTTCATCCGCCAAAAGCAGCTTGGG
>CAZVXR010000013.1:0-6965 GCA_964630865.1 uncultured Pirellulales bacterium
CTCAACCAAAGACCGCCACAGAGACGTCTCAATATCCATCTCCAACGCCGGCAGTTACCACAAAAAACTATATATACCGGTGGTTTATTGGAGCAGCAATCGTTGTAATGATTACCGGGAGCTTTTTTGTCCTACGAGGAAAAAAGAAATGACAACGATACGATTTCCATTTACACACAAAAGACTGCTTTGTTTAGTGGCTTTTTTTCTGACATCCATTAGCATCCTTCTGGGAAGTTCGGAGAACGCAGAAACAAATTCTGTTGAGGTAACAGCCTACGCCCCATACTGTGGCGTGGAGTGTCTCTACGTTTTATTAAAAAATTCCAACCCAGAAACTGATATTAAGCAATTACTCAAGCCAGAATTTATTAGCTCAAAAAAAGGTTCTTCCCTGCGCGACTTAAAAAAAGCAGCAATGTCATTTGGCTTATATGCAGAAATGATTACATATCTTGGATGCTCAGACCTTGCGTCCCTTTCTAAACCGATCATTCTTCATGTAAAATCAGAACCAGAAAATCTTGAATATGATCATTATTGGCTCTGTACTGGCACACAAGATAAAAAATTTCGCATTTTTAATCCGCCGAATCTCATCAAGACCATTTCTATTTATGAACTTGCGCCCATCTGGGACGGCACAGGGTTGATTGTTTCTACTGAGCCGATAAATCTTGCTAAAGTTTTTGCTCCGGCGAGAAAACGATTTGCCTTTTTTGCCGCGGTCATAATTGTGGCGATACTTATAGTCAAAATCGCGGGGAAATACTTATTACACAAAGTTGGAAATATCAGCAAGCCCGTTCTTTTGACTTTTTCAGTCGCTCAATCGGCTGGGCTGGTGTTCATTGCGTTATTTGCAGGAGTGATTTATCACTTTGCCAATGACGAGGGTTTTTTAGCTCATGCAGGGGCAACAGAGTCGGTAGTCAAAACAAATCTTGCCAGTTTTATCCCCAAAGTTTCCGCCAAAGACATTAAATCAGCTAACGGCGGCGCGGTTATTATCGACGCACGGCAGTCGCCCGATTATGACGCGGGACATATCGACGGAGCGATCAATATCCCGACGACACTTTGTGCCGCAGGCCGCACCGCAAAATTAGCCGAGGTTGCAAAAAATAGCCGCCTGATTATTTATTGCCAGAGCGCCGGATGCCCTTATGCCGAAAAAGTCGCGGCAAACCTGATGGAAGACGGCTTTAATAACCTTGCTATTTATAAGGGCGGATGGGTTGACTGGGACAAGAGAAAAAAGTAAATTTTAGCCGTATGTAGATTGTTCGGAGTACAGCCTTCAGGCTGGTAAAGTCTCTTTTCCTTATTTTTCAGGCTAAAGCCTGTACTCCCAACGCCGCATTTTCGTTTGGTTAAAATTTCCCCCAAAAAACAATTGAGGACATTATGAAAAAACGAATCAACAAAAACGAGTTGGCTAACATCGTATCATCCATCATTAGAATTGCCATTGGCTGTATGTTCATCTATAGCAGCCTGCCGAAAATTCGCCATCCGTATGATTTCCTATCGAGCGTCTATAGTTATGAACTGGTCGGGCCCAAACTGGGAATGTTTGTGGCAATGACCCTGCCGTGGCTGGAAGTAATCGTCGGGATATGTCTTGTCGGCGGCGTTTTTGTCAGCGGGGCATTGCTGGTAAGTCTCGCCATGGCGGCGATGTTCACCTTTGTTCTGAGCAGTGCGATGTATCAGAACCTCAACATCACCTGCGGCTGCTTTGGGGCGTCTGCGACCGAAACAGTAGGCGTCTCAACGCTGCTTCGTGCAGCGATTATCGGATTGCTAAGTGTAGTTGCCTATGCGGGAGTGATCTTTGTGCCACGGTCAAACAACTTGTTTACCGGCGGAAAAACTCAAACCGAATCACCAATAGCTATAGCGGATAAATAACCATCCCGCAAACCCCGCAGCGAAATTCAACCCGAAACGAACGCCCCTGTTCGTCTATAAGGGTCAGCGGAGCGGCCAATTTCCCGCCCCCGCAAAGCCCAAGCTGCCGCCGCAGACAGTATTTGGTCGTCATTACCACTCGGCCAGCCATATCAACCCCCGTCTCCGCCCCGGGTTCTATCGTCTCAACGCCGTGTTTGTGGTAGAACGCTCTCGCCTTTTCATTCAGGACATTACCGAGATAGGTCAGATGCTTTTGAGGATAGGACACCGATTGACGATGGACGATTGGTGATGGATGATTTGGCAAAGCAGACTGGCGAGCATCCAGCAGCTTCTGCGTTACATCCCGCTTGATTGCATTGAGCGTCGAAACCGGAAAGAAATACATCTGCAAAAAGTCCAGCCGTAAATCGGTACATTCAAAAATGGTATTGCCGAGCTTTTTTAGCTGGGTTTCAATCGTCTGCCGTGCCGCGTCGGGTTTTTGGGCAGCCTGCTTTTCAGTGCTGATAACCGCTGCGGCCGTATTGCCATCTTCATCTTTGGACTCAAGCTGAAAACCTGTCGGCGTTTCACGTAAAACTATTTTTATCGCAATTTTCCGCTCGGCAGGAGATTTATCGAGTACCTTGACAAATTCGTGGTCATAGTTGCGAAATATCTTCAATCCCGGATGGATACCATCCATTTTCTGGGGCGTAACCGTGCGTCCCTGAACACCATTGACAGATGTACCTATCAGATTACTATCCGCATCCAAAAAACATAGCCCATCGGCATTATGCAGTTCTGTTGTTCCGTCCAGCACAAAATCATTCCGCCCAACCGAAACAACCGACCCAACAACCTGGCCGATGGATTTGGGGGTATAAATGGAGCCGATATCCACCGCTTTGCCAGCAATGCCATAATCGGTATAGCCGCGATTAAAGGTCTTTTGCGGATCGGGCTGAAAATTGAGCCGCACCACGCCGGAAGACGATTTATTCAGACCTTTACGCTCCAAAATCACATCCAGCTTTTGTCGATAGAAACCGACAACATTAGCGACATAATCCGCATCTTTAAGCCGACCTTCAATCTTGAAGCTGGTAACACCCGCATCAAGAAGTTCTTCGAGATAATCGGAAAGATTAAGGTCTTTAATGGACAACAAATGGCGGTCGGCGGCAGGCGTGTTGCCCTCCGCGTCCTTGAGCGTGTAACGCCGCCTGCATGGCTGGGCGCACTGGCCGCGATTGCCGCTGCGGCCGCCGAGGGCATAGCTCATATAACACTGTCCACTTGTACCGACGCACAACGCCCCGTGAACGAAACATTCCAGCTCGACTTGGGTTTGTTTTCGAATCTCCCGAATCTGCTCGAGTGTCAACTCCCGCGCCAAAATCACCCGTGAAAATCCGATATCTTCCAGAAATTTAACTTTTTCGGGCGTTGCGTTATTGGTCTGAGTACTGGCAATCAGCGGTATCGGCGGCAAATCAAGTTCCAGTAAGCCCATATCCTGAATTATCAGCCCGTCAACCCCAGCCTCATAAAGATCACGAGCGATTTTCTCCGCAATCGGCAGTTCGTCGTCATACAGAAGCGTGTTCAGTGCCGCATAAACCTTAACATAATAAGGATGTGCATACTCCACAACACGATGTATATCCTCAATCGAGTTCCCGGCCGCATCGCGAGCACTAAATCGCGGCGCGCCAAGATAGACCGCATCCGCACCGCAGTCTATGGCGGCTATCGCAACAGCGACATCTTTGGCCGGGGCAAGCAGTTCGATTTTGTTCATTGCCCCACTTTCGTCGATTTCGCGACAAAATTCAAGCACGGCTATAAAATATTAGATTTTCTTGCCCTTTTCGTTATAATACTCCCCGTTTTTGGCACTTTATTGATTAAGGAACACACTGTGTATAAAATTACGCACAAAAAGCAGTTATCGGAAAATGTGTTTTTGATGGACGTCAATGCCCCGCTGGTTGCCCGGGCGAGGAAAGCGGGACAATTTGTGATTGTTTCGCCCAGTTTGGACGCGGGAGAACGCATCCCGTTGACGGTGGCCGGGGCGGACGATGCCGCCGGGACGATTCGCCTGATCTTTCAGCGGGTCGGTAAAGCGACGGCACAGATGGCAGACTTGCAGGTCGGCCAGTCGCTGGGCTATGTTGCAGGCCCGCTCGGCCAGCCGACCCATATCGAAAAATTCGGCACTGTCGTCTGTGTCGGCGGCGGTATCGGCAACGCCCCGCTGCTGCCTATCGCAACCGCACTCAAACAGGCCGGCAACACAATCATCAGCATCATCGGCGCCCGTAACAAAGAGCTGCTGATTCTCGAAGACGAATTCAAAGCTATCAGCGATGAGTTGTTTGTGGTTACCGACGACGGCTCGTACGGCCGCAAGGCGGTGGTTACTCAACCGCTGGAAGAAGTCTGCCAGCGCGATCCGAAACCCACTATGGCTGTGGCAATCGGGCCTGCGATTATGATGAAATTCTGCTGTGAGATGACAAAGAAATACAACGTACCGACACAGGTATCGCTCAATACCATTATGGTCGATGGCACCGGGATGTGCGGCGGCTGCCGCGTTGAGGTCGGCGGCAAGACCAAGTTTGTCTGCGTCGATGGCCCCGAATTCGACGGCCATTTGGTCAACTTCGACCAGATGACCAAACGCATGGGAGCCTATAAAGAACTCGAAAAAAAGGCGATGGAGCAGTACCAGCAGCATAAGTGTAAGATAGGCTTAAAGTGAAAAATTATAAGTACTAAATTCTAAGCATTAAACAAAATTTAAAAGATGGAATTTTAAAAGAACAAAAACTAAATCGTTGTTTTTATTTTGAACTTCTTTTTTTCAATTTGTTTATGATTTAGTGCTTAGTATTTAGAGTTTAGTTTATAACGATAGAGGATAACTGTGGACCGCAAACAAGTATTGAATGAAATGCTCGATAAAAAAGCCAAAGGCGAACTGAAGGCCAAAGACCGCTACGCCATCCCCTCGCAGGATATGCCCGCTCAAGACGAACACGCCCGGCGGAGCAATGTTAAGGAAGTTGCGCTCGGCTATACCGCGGAAATGGCGCAGTTGGAAGCAATGCGGTGTCTGCAATGCGCCAACTCGCCGTGTGTCGAAGGCTGTCCGGTACGCATCGACATCAGAGGTTTTGTCAGCGCTATCGCCGATGGGGAATTTGAAAAAGCCCTGTCCATTATCAAACAAAACTCGCTGCTGCCCGCCGTTTGCGGCAGAGTCTGCCCGCAGGAAGTCCAGTGCCAGGAAACCTGCACGGTCGGGAAGAAATTCAAGGACGTTTCCAAAAGTGTCTCGATCGGCAGGCTCGAACGGTTTGTCGCCGACATCGATAAAAGCTGCGGCATTCCGGAAGTCGCTCCCGCCACCGGCAAGAAAGTTGCCATCATTGGCTCGGGACCCGGAGGTATCGTTGTGGCAGCGGACGCCCGACGCGCCGGCCACGATGTAACGGTCTTTGAGGCGTTCCACAAACCCGGCGGCGTGATGGTCTATGGCATTCCAGAATTTCGTCTGCCCAAGGCCATCGTCCAGAAAGAAATCGACGTCCTCGAAAAGATGGGCGTCAAAATCGTCTGCAACTTCATCGTCGGCAGAACCCGCACCATCGAACAGATGATGAATGAAGACAGTTTCGACGCGGTCTATATCGGCGTCGGCGCCGGACTGCCCAAATTTATGAATATCCCCGGCGAGCACCTCGTCGGAGTCTATAGCGCAAACGAATACCTGACTCGCGCCAACCTGATGAAAGCGTACGCCTTCGGCAAAGGCGCCGATACGCCGATTGCGGTCAGTAAAAACGTCGCCGTCCTCGGCGGCGGCAATGTCGCGATGGATGCCGCCCGTGTCGCCGTGCGGCTGGGGGCAGAAAAGGTCTATCTGATTTACCGCCGCAGCGAGGTTGAAATGCCCGCTCGCGTCGAAGAAGTCCACCACGCCAAAGAAGAGGGCGTGATTTTCTGCACCCTGCAAAACCCCAAGCGCATCGTCGGCGACGACAAAGGCAATGTCATCAGTATCGAAAACCTGCGGTATGAATTGGGCGAACCCGATGACTCCGGCCGACGCAAACCCGTCGAAATCCCCGGCAGCGAATTTGCGCTCGATGTCGATACCGTCATTGTCGCCATCGGCAACGGCGCCAACCCCCTGCTCCAGCAGACCACCCCCGGCCTGCAATTTAACAAATGGGGCAACATCGTCGTCGATGAAAACTGCAAAACCAGCCTGGAAGGCGTGTACGCCGGAGGCGACATCGTGCTTGGCGCCGCAACCGTCATCCTCGCCATGGGCCAGGGCCGCATCGCCGCAGCGGCAATGAATGCGTATCTGAAAACGTAAGAGGTGAGCTTCAAACCCGCGGTAATACTCAAAAACATGGATTATCGCGGTGTGTACGGATTATAGCCGCCGCAGGGAACGATCGGGCAAAAACAGCAGTGGGGCTGGAACAAACCGCCTGACGGCAGAATGTACCAGCCCCGCTTTCCTAAGAAGACCCATTTTAGAAGTTATGCGTAAGTGACACACCTATGGCCGCGGGAGCAAGCTGCATTTGCTGACTGGTCTGCCTTGCGTTGTACATGTGGGGTATGCCATTGAGTTCATCTTCGATCCAACCGAGTACGTTATAGAAATCTAAGCGTACCAGGGTGTTCTTTGACCATTTGTATTCGACGCCGAAGTTTAGAAACAGGCTGTAGTTATAAACCTCGTCGTCAATATCCCCTGGATTGACACCACCTTGAACAAAATATTGTCTTCTTACTTTAGTATAGTCATCGGCGCCATTGCTGCCCCAGTATGCCTGCAGTGATGTGTCAAAGCTGAGTTTATCATCGACAAACCAGGTCGCGATAAGCTTGGTGCAATGATCATTCCATTGCGCGTAATCATTACCGAATCCATAACCGGAGCCGCTGACGATTTCTCCAGTACCCGGCAGTTCGTTGTCATACATTTTCGTGAAACTGTGCGATAAGGAAATGCGCCAGTTTTCGGCTCG
>CAZVXR010000014.1:0-12781 GCA_964630865.1 uncultured Pirellulales bacterium
AACTTTGGCCCAGTCGGCGCCGTTATCGGCATAGTCTCGCAGGAGGCCATAAATCATCGCCGTAGCCGTCTCTTCGTCGCTTCCGAATTTAAGCCGAATCTGCATGGTATCGGCACAGGTTTTTTTGTCGGGATAAAGCAATGCACTAAGCGACTCGATAGGAACATAGACAAAATTCTGATCAAAATCATAGACGCCGGTCTGCACAACATCGGCAATGGTAAAACGCAAAACTTTGCGAACAAACCGAGGCGATGTGATATCGGCGGCATCGGGCTGTGATTTATTCTGTTCGGTTAGCGACCCCGTCGTCAGCGCCGCTTTCTGGCCAATAAAAGCCTGCACGGCCTGCATATTATAGCTATCGGTCATTTCGTCGGGGTTGGCAATAAGACCAATACCAACAAAGCCGCCTATCACATCCGATGAGACTTCATCAGGCAAGGCAAAACTGATCTTGTCTTCAGCATAAGTCTTTTGCCGAATCAGAGCATCTTTGAGAGGCGAGACGCGGAGTCGGCTCTTCAGATCGATACCCAGTATTTGAGCAGCACGGACCTGTCCGGGACCGGTCAGCAGAAGTCCATTGCCGCCAAGAACGGCAGTGGCCGCTTCAATGGCAGGGATTTGCTCTAATCGCTGCTGCAAGTCCTGATAATTTTCGATCTTATAGCTCGGCGGCAGAGACAACACAACATCGCCGAGATAATCACCGACGCTATTTTCAACAGCGCAGATAAAGCCAGTAAACAGGCTGGCTACCGTAATCAGCAGTGCGCAGCAAAGCATCACTGCCGCAATGCTCAAAAGCACAATCCGCTTACGGCTTAGATAACGCAGGCACAGAAATAAGCTCCATTGCTTCATGCGAAAATCATTTTGAAAGTAATATTATGGTTGTAAAAATCAAATATCAAAGATTCAAATGTAAAATGACAAATCAAAGTTCAAAATGATTTAGTTGAAACTTAACTCGTTGATATCAACTATTTGATTTTTACATTGTCATTTTAATATTTGCATTTTGATTTTCAATTTTGTTCTTTAAGTTCTGGCTTCAGCAGCGTGAAAAGGATCACATCCCGGATGCTGGTCGAACCCGTCAGCAGCATCACCAGCCGGTCGATGCCGATACCCAGTCCGCCCGCCGGAGGCATTCCATATTTCAGGGCGTTGATAAAGTCGTCGTCCATCTTGGCCATCGACTCTTCGGCTTTAAGCCCCTTGAGCTGCTGGCGGAAATTAGCCTCCTGCACATCCGGATCATTTAATTCGGTATAGGCATTGGCCACTTCCATCCCGGCGATATACAGCTCAAACCGCTCGGCGAAACGCGGGTCTTTTTTGCTCTGCTTGGTCAAGGGACAAATGGCCGCGGGGTAATCAATCACAAACGTCGGGTTAATCAGCGTCTGCTCGACGGTCAATTCAAAGACATCATTGGCAACGACCGCATCATCTTTGTCGGCTTCATGAATACCCAACTGTTTTGCCTTTTGACGGACGGCGGCGGTATCGTTGATGTCGCAGCCAGCGCATTCTTTGAGCAATTCAGAATAGGTCGCCCGCCGCCAGGGACGGGCATAATTGACTTTCATCTCGCCAAAGGGCAACTCCCAGCCGGAACAGTGCTTTTCCACAAGGGTCGTAATCAGTTCTTCCGCCAAATCCATCATCACTTCGTAATCGCCGCACGCCTGATACAACTCCATCATCGTAAATTCCGGATTGTGGCGGGTACTGAGACCTTCATTGCGGAAATTGCGATTGATCTCGAACACTTTTTCCATCCCGCCAACCAGCAGGCGTTTGAGGAACAGCTCCGGGGCAATTCGCATATACAGATCGATATCCAGCGCGTTGTGATGCGTCATAAACGGACGTGCCGCAGCGCCGCCGGCAATGGCCTGCATCATCGGGGTTTCAACCTCGATAAAACCTTTGGCCTGCAAAAACGCACGCATTGACGATACCATGGCGCTGCGTTTCTGGAAACACTCCATCACCTCGGGATTGGCCCACATATCGACATAGCGATGACGATAGCGAATGTCCGGATCGGACAGGCCATGAAATTTTTCCGGCGGCGTCTGCAAGGATTTGGCCAGAATTTCGATTTTTTCGACCCAGATGGTAATTTCGCCGGTTTTGGTTTTGCCGAGCTGCCCTTCGACCCAAATCAGGTCGCCCAGATCGAACAGCTTGACAAACTCCCATTTGTCGGCCAAAAGCTGCTTGCTCAGACCCAGTTGAATGGAGCCGCCTGAATCGCGCAAGGTAACGAAAATCAACTTGCCGATGTCGCGCAGCAGCACAATACGGCCGGCACAGCGAGCTTTCCTGCCTTCTTCAAATCGCGCCTTAACCGCCTGCGAGGCTTCACATTCCGGCATCCGATGGCCATACGGGTCAATCCCCATTTGCTGCATTTTATCGCGTTTTTCACGGCGCTGCTGCTCAAACTTATTGGGCGTTGCTTCTATCAACTTGTGTATCCTTTCAAAAGTTAAAACACACGCAGATTGCGGCGTTTGTTACTATCGTTTCAAAACAATGGTATTCGGATCTGCGGGCAATTGCAGTTCTTTACCGGTTTCAATTAATTTACTCTGGACAACCAGCAGACCAATGGCAAGCTGCGGATCAGAATCCAGCGTCTGAGCCAGACTGCTATGCTTGTTGGGCATATCGTTGGGGTCATGATCGGCCTGCACGAGAACATCATTATCCCGCTGCATCTCAACCATCTCTTTCAATTCAGCGGTATTGATCTCAACCTCGACATCGGGAGCAATCCCCCAGTCTTTGCGTCCCAATTTTTCCATTTGGTAGCGGCTTTTGACCGGCTGATCGCTGGGCAAATGGTAATATGCAACGGTATATTTCATCTGCGACCCGCCGCCGGTATAACCGGAAACAACCTGGACGCTGCCTTTGCCGTAACTGCGCTGGCCGACCAGGATGGCGCGACTATGTTTTGGGTCCTGCAGGGCGCCGGAAACGATCTCTGATGCGCTGGCCGAGCTTTCATTAATCAACACCACCAGCGGGTAATCCGGGTGCGTGCCTTTAGCGTGGGCAATTTCATACGTTGAAAAGCCCTGACGCGGCGTACTTTTGACAATCATGCCCTCGCGCACGAATAAATCCACCACTTCAGCAGCGCTTTGCAAATAGCCGCCGGGATTGTAGCGTAAATCGAGAATCAGTCCGTTAAGACCGCCATTGGATTCCAGCTTTTTCAGCGTCGCATCCAAATCCGGACCGCTGGTTTCGGTAAACGTCGTCAGCCGAATATAGCCGATGCGATTGGCCGGATCAATCATCCAGTCCCACTGGCCGTCCGCGCTGCGCTGCCAGCCGCGTAACGGCTGAACCACAATTTTATCGCGGACAATCGTAACATCCCACGTTTTCCCGGTAGCAGGCCTTCGGATCGTCAGCTTAACCTTGGTTCCCTTGGGGCCTGTAATTTTATCTACGGCACAGAAAATGGTCATTTTCTTCGTGGATTCTCCCTCGACCAAGATAATTTCATCTCCCGCGTCCAGCCCCGCGTGATAAGCGGGCGTATCAGGCAGGAGACTGCCAATTTTAATCGCCCCGGCCACTTTGGAAATTTCGACACCAATCCCGGAAAATTGCTGCGTCATGGATTTTTCAAAATCCTTGACATTCCATGGCCAGATGATATTCGTAAACGGATCCAGCGCCGATAGCGCCGCTTCAGAAAAATGGGCAATGACGACTTCTCTGGGCAGCCGCAATGTCGTTTCGTTGAGCGTCAAGGTGTCGTCAAATAACTGAACAACATCCTGCAGACGCTTCTTGTTTTTATTTTCATCCAAGCCGGACCGCAACGCGTCCAGAGCCGTCTCCCACTTGCCCAGCTCATTCGGGTCTGTACGCCACGCCAGTTCTTCTTTACTGCCAACCAGCACACGCCCGAGCAAATGACAACGCTCAATCGCCTTGTCGCATAAGTCGCGGTACTCAAGCGGATGAACATATTGCCCATCCAGCGCCTGCAAAGCCCGAATGAACATAAACGGTTCGATATCCTGATAACGCTCAATGGCGGATTCGCCGCAATCGCTTTTTTTCAGCGACAGCTCAATTGACGCCATCTCGGTTAATTGTTCAGCTTTGTCTTTATAGGTTTTTTCTTCTTCATAAAGCAGCATCATCCAATAATAATAATGCACATAAGCATCAATCCATTTGCCGTCCTTTTCATACTCCTGTGCCTTTTGTTTGGCTTCGGCAATGGTTTGCTGGATAAAGGAGTCATTGATGACAGACTCTTTTTTATCTTCGTCGGCATACTCTCTGGCGCGGACGGCCGCAGCCAGCGTCATATCAATTTTATTGGGCTTATTCGGTTCAATATCAAAACCGGTTTCATTATTTACATCAAGAGATTGTCCATCGGTACCAATAGCCGCCGCCGGATCAACATGATTGGGATCAATACCCCCTTCAGCTTGTTTACGCTGTTTGTCGATTTCCTTGATTTGTTCCTCGAATGCCTTGATGCGTTTTTGCTCACGCTTCTTTTCGAGTTCGCCATACCGCAGCAGCACATTGGAAAACTGCGCCACTTGAGGACTGGTCGGATCCAGCCGCTTGCAGACCCGTTCGGCACCGGCAAAATCGCCCGCACTCATTCGCTCCGCCACCGCACTTATGGGAACTTCAGCCTCTTTGACCGGAACCGGCTCAACCGCTTGCGGTTGCGGTGATGGAATAGAATTGACCTCGGCATTCGGCTCGGCGGACGACCCCGGCGAAGAATCATCCCGCGTCGGCTCGCACCCGGCAAACAGCAGCGCCGCCGTCAGACAAACCCCCAACATCATTCGCATAAACAGTTTTCGCCGTGGATCATCGATAAAAGAAATTGTCATGTTTGCCCTATCCCGCTGCAAGGCGGCAGGACGGCGTTACTGCCGCCCTGCCGCGATTGCGTATTTTACATATCCGTCAGAAACGGATGTTATTCTTTGTGTTACAGACATTCGGCGGCTTTGCCGGCGCAGCCGAGAACCCGCAGCTTATGCTTAACCATCTGCTTGATCGCCTCGCGTCCGGGAGCCAGGTACTTGCGCGGATCAAATTCGCCGGGCTTTTCGGCGAACACCTGCCGAATTTTCGCCGTCAGCGCCATACGCAGGTCGGTATCGATGTTGACCTTGCAAACGGCCATTTTGCCGGCCTGGGTGATGGCTTCTTCCGGAACGCCCATCGCATCGGGCATCTTGCCGCCGTATTTATTGATCAGGTCTTTAAATTCCGGCAACACCGAACTGGAGCCGTGCATCACCAGCGGGAAACCCGGCAACAGCTTCTGAATTTTTTCGACCACATCAAACGCCAGCTTGGGAGCGGTCTTGAATTTGTACGCGCCGTGGCTGGTGCCGATGGCCACCGCCAGGGAATCGCAGCCGGTACGCTTGACGAAATCTTCGACCTGTTTGGGGTCGGTCAGATGCGCCATCACGTCCTCGACGCCGGCAACATGCTCTTCGATGCCGCCGAGCTGGCCAAGTTCGGCTTCGACGCACACGCCGTGCTTGTGGGCGTATTCGACGACCTGTTTGGTCAGTTTAACATTTTCTTCGTACGGTTCATGCGAGGCGTCAATCATCACGGAGGTATATCCGTCATCAACGCACTGCTTGCAAATCTCGAACGTATCGCCGTGATCCAGGTGAATACAAATCGGAATACCCAGATTTTCCTTGACGGCCACATCGATAATCGCGCGGAGATAGCTCATCTTGGCGTAGTCGCGGGCGCCTTTGCTGATTTGCAGAATCAGCGGGGACTTTTCTTCCGCGACGGCCTCGACGATGCCCTGCGTGATTTCCATATTGTTGACGTTGAACGCGCCAACGGCATACCCATTTTTGTACGCCATTTCAAACATTTTTTTGGTTGTTACTAACGGCATAAATTCTCCTGTAATCAAAAGTTAATATTTTTTCTATTTTCTATTTGCCATATGCGGCAGATTGTTCCTGCTGACTCCGGAGCGGTACTTTATTGTTCGGTTCTGGCTCCAACCAGGCCGGTATATCGCCGCGAACCAAAGGCTATTTCTTTTACCCCTTCCGGCCAGACGCTGAACATCACACTGCTGCTGTCCCGCGACTGATCCAGCGACATCTCCAAAGAATAAAACAACCGGTGATACTGACGAATAATCGCAAAATCATTGCGAACATTTTTGCCGAAATCAAAATTGTATTCCTGCGAATACGTCACCCAGTATCGCGGGCTAAGCTGATAGGTCACAGCGCCAATAACAGACTGCGAACCTTCCTCATAAATCCCATCCTCGGGAACATCAATAATCACCGGACGCAAATACCGGCTTCCCAGATAATAGCTTAAATCCGGATACACATACCGTGACAGCCCCATATCCAACTGCTGAACCACGCCGCTTTGAACATCATAGTTCATATCGCTAAGCACCGCGGTCGTATCGCTGATGCGCCATTCCATATCGGTATTGATTGAATCGCGAACCATACCAAAATACCGATCATTCCGCCGCAGAAACACCGGAATAGACGGATCATTATAGATAAATTTACCCGGACCAAACAGGTCGGCATCCGGCATCGATGTAGGACTCTCGTCGCCAACCCAGGTCGAATCAACATCCAGCCGCAGCCAATCCACCGACCGACGATTCTCGCCCTCGCCGCGATGGGTCTGCCACCGCTGCGACAAACCCGCATTGACCATATCCCGCTGCTTGATGCCTGTTTCGGTTTCATCGTAACCGACCGCTTCAACATGCGGCGTCAGGATATGGCGAATACCATCAATATCCCACAGGCGGGAATGCACCGTCGGGTCTTCTTTCCAGAACATCGTCGAAGCCCGTACCCCGCCTTCGCCCAGCAACGCAGTCTCATTATAGCCCGCATTGTTGCCGCTAAGAGACCGATAGTATCCGTTTTGATCTTCATAAGCATAAGTACCTGCGACAAACGGCGTCACCTTAACGGTTCCCAGCATAAACGGGTAATCCACTTCATTGCGTGTATCGCCGAACGTATAAAATCTTTCATCGCCCGGAGGACTAGCGCCATTGTTATATTGTGAGTAATCATCATCATACCGGTCACGCAGGCGGCTGATACGGCTGTCGCTGTACCAGGTCAACTGATGATCCCAAAATGATTCTCCCTTGCGGTGATACTCAACCGTCGGCGCCTCTTCTGTCATATTCTCAAAATCATTAATGCGGGCTTTACCCAAAATCGTCAGAGCCCAGTTATCCCGCTGCTGTTTGAGGTAAAGCAGTGTTTCCTGCCCCTTGTCCGTATTAAACTCGCCGCGGTACATCGATTCCATAAAGTTGCGGTCGGAAACATATCCCACTTCGACCGTCGCCTGCCAGTCATCCGGCAGATATTCCCGATGACGCAGTCCGAAACGTCCGCGGACATCCTTTTCCGGATCGAGATTTTCCCGGCTCGAAGTACGTCCAAGATCATCCTTGCCGCGGTCGGTCATGGCATAACCAATCATCTCTCCTTCTGAATTCTCGTCTTCATATTCCGCCGAAACTCCGCCGCCGACGCCGCGCTTGCTATAGTAATCTGCCGCCAGACGCGCATCCATTCCTTTCGGTTCTTTCCAACCGAGCAGTCGGAACAATTTCCATTCGGTCATCACCGACGTACCGAAGTCCGAATCATTGCCAATAGCCAGACGGCTGATCGGAATATCCGGACGAACCATTTTCGTCCGCAGTTTGGATAACCCAAATAGCTTGGTATTGTAATACTTCATATTGACATCATACATCGAGCCTTCCCACTGAGCCGCCTCATCCTGTTTGGCTTTGGCTGCGGCCTGTGACTTGGCCTGAGTTCTCTCGATAGCGTCGGCACGCTGCTGAACATTCTCCTCTTTCATCAGCACCATGCGAGCAGAATTGGCAGATAGCTGCGGCAGGTAGAACTCGCTGCTGGTCAGCGTAACTTTCTCGGCCTGAAAAAGCGTCCCGCTGACCTGACGAAGCCGGTCGGCGGACAGATAAATCGGAAGACCACGCTTTTCATCAAAAAACCGCATTTCTGCATTCACAACCACGGCCTGATTTTTCAAGAAATCAAAATAAATCTCATCGGCACGAATCGTGCGGCGGCCTTCCGTCATCACGATATTGCCCTGCAAATACGCCGACTTAATGACACCCTTCGCCATATCGCGACCTGTTTTGTCCATACTGTTTGAATCAAAAAGTCCCGGCTGAAAATACAGCACCGCGCTATCGGCCTGAAACTCCAACAATTGGTCGGCGCTTTGCCGCTGCCAAAGATAAAACCGCCCAGATACTGTTGCTACTTCATTCCCATCCGGCAGCTTTTTGCTTTCAATCGTCGGCGAGGGATCCCAAACTGCCGAAATATGAACCGGATAAAGATATTTCGTTTTGGATTTCATCCCTCCGACAGGTTCCGTCACAACAGACGATTGAGCCGCCTGCTCGGCACCGACAACCGCCGGTATATCGGACTCCAAAATAGGCCGGGGAGCCTGGGGAACCAATGTGCCTTCGCTGATTTGCGGCCCTTCAACTATCTTTTGGGCTTCCGCCTGATACCGGATATACAGGTCTTTCTTTTGCAATGTATCACAGCCCATTTCCTCCTGTTGATCCGCAGTAACCAGCACTTCACCGGTAACAACAAAACGGATAATCAGACTGTCATGACCATCCATAACAATACGATCAAGGGTGGTCGTTTTTGATTTATCGCCCTGCTTAAACGCAACATCCTGTTCCAGATAAACTTGCGCCTGATAATACGATTGCGAACTCATTCCGGGAATTTGGAGGCCGTAATTTTTCAGCCTGACAACCGCATTTTTACTGGACAGCTTATTGTCGCCAATAGTCATCGAAAATCCATTTTCGAAAAGCAGCACATGCTCATCCGGCGACGGGGTCTGCCGACAAGCCGCCACCATCGGGGCATTCATGTGGAGGTCCTGTCCGGCTAACAACTCGACGGAATCCATTGGGCCATCGGCAGAAAAACCGCTAACCATCGTCGCAATTATTAATAGTATTGTCATATCAATCCATTTCTATGGGGTCGTCATTTCAATCTAAGCGCACTATCCCTACAGTATTAGGGGCAAATTATAGTCGCTTTCCATGCTAATTCCAGCTTAAAAAAAGGATTTAATGCTCCGATTATGATTTCAAAAATGAATTTTCATGAAAACTGGATAGACAAATACTGCTTTATGCAGTTTTGACGACAAGGCTAATCCAATTTCCGCCGCGTCCTCTCGCGGAATAGCAGCCGTACCGGAACTTCCTCTAAGTCCAACATTTCACTGAGCCGGTTAACCGCGAACCGCCGAAAACCCTCGTCAAACAATTTGACGCGATTAACAAATAGCAGCAGCGATACGGGCAGCGTAGAAACCTGAGTAGCGTAGTATATTTTCGGCACGCCGCGTTTCTGGGCGCCGGTGCGCTCCTGACGAAGTACCTCGATGGCTTTATTAAGCTGAGCAGTCGATACTTTAGTCGATGCTTGCTTGAATAATTCCGTGGCCAAATCCAGTACGCTGGAAACATTGCGTCCATCAGTTGCAGTCGTAAAAGCTATCGGTGCGTGCGGCAGGCCGGTAATAACCTTGCCGAGATAATCGCCATAATCATCCGTATTCGCATAGCCTTTGGCCAAATCCCACTTGTTGACCACCAGGATACAGGGCTTAAGCTCCGCTTCAATCAGGCTGGCAAGTTTTTTATCCACCTGCCCCAGTGGAGTCGCCGCATCGATCATAAACAAAATCACATCGGCCCGCTTAACGCTGCGTTCGGCGCGGGTATAGCCGTAAAACTCGATGCTATTGTCCATCTTGCCTTTTTTGCGAACACCCGCGGTATCAATCACCACAATCGTCCGGCCATCTTTTTCAAACCGCACATCAACCGCATCCCGTGTCGTCCCCGGCACTTCGCTGGCAATCACGCGGGTTTCGCCGACAATGGCGTTGACAAACGTGCTTTTGCCGGCGTTGCGCTTGCCGACAATGGCGATCTTCATAATCGTATCTTTGGGTTTTTCTTTCGGCAGATGGTCAAGGGCGACAAGAATCTCTTCCAGAATTGTCGTTTTATTGAGATTGTGCGTCGTCGAAATGCATATCGGATCACCGAAGCCCAATTGCGTAAACTCGGACGCCCCGCGGGCATGCTTGGGCGTATCGCACTTATTGGCGACAAAAATGACCTTGAGATTATGCTTTCGCAGCAAGTCGGCCATCTTGATATCTAATTGCTGAAGCCCCTCTTGAACATCGACAACAAACACCACCACCGCCGCGGTGGCCAATGCGATAAAAATCTGATTTTCGATATGCTCGCTTAGTTCGTCGATATCGACAATGCCGTAGCCGCCGGTGTCGATCAGTTCAAAATACCGGTCTTCATAATCGACAATCGCCGACACCCGGTCGCGCGTTACCCCCGGCGTCGGCTCGACGATACTAATCATCTCGCCAACCAGCGCGTTAAAAAGACTGCTTTTGCCAACATTCGGTCGGCCTACAATTGCAACAATGGGTAATGCCATAAGACCTCTTTTCAGGAGTAATTGTGTCCAGTAATAATTCCGCATTATACCAGACTTGCCGCAAGTTAAAAAGATGTTTCCGTCGTTGAGTTTGCCATAACTCTGTGGTATCGTTTATTTTACAGATTTAAGACCCTGTTAGCCGAAATAAAGAGCAGTAAACCCTATAATGCGAGCACGGTCTGACCTTAGTCAGGCCGCAGATACGCCAAATGACAGGAAAAAAATGGCTGGATCAGCGACCAAAAAATGCCCTTTTTGCGGCGAGATTATCAATGCCGAGGCGGTCAAGTGCCGCTTCTGCAAGGAGTTCCTCGAAGACCATACGGGGCTGCCCGTGTCCAACCACGCCCGCAAAAAGCTGGCTCCTCGTACCGATGATCCGCAGGAAGATGCCGAAAAAGACGCCGATGTCATTATTGCAGTCCCCTCGCTGTGGGGGATAGCAGGTGCGTTTTTATCCTCGATGATCTTTTTTACCATCGGTGTATTTTTGTTGATTAAAGGCGATGGCGGGCTGCTCAAACAGCCGGAAGCAACGCAGGCCGTTCGTCTGGGCGGGCTGGGGCTTATTTTTGTCGTCATTTTGATTCTGGCCTGGAAGATCGCCCGGCTCAAAAGTATCCGCTATGAAATATCCATCGACCGCATCGAATGGGTGCGCGGCATCTTCAGCCGCAAAATCGACAACCTCGATATGTTCCGCGTCGTGGATATCAAACTCCACCGCTCGCTGCTCGATTGCGTTCTCGGTATCGGTACACTGACGATCATCACCAAAGACCAGACCTCACCGGAATTTTCGTTCGAGAAAATCGGCAAGCCCAAAGCGATTTACGATTTCATTAAAACCGCCGCCCTATCCGCCGACCGCAAACAAGGCGTCATCCACATGGATTAGCGCGGCTGATTGAGCGTTTGGAGTACAAGCTTTAGCTTGGTTTTCATCGTTCCCGCGCAGGCGGGAATCCAGTTTTTTAATTTTAGAATTTGTTTCGGATTTCGAGATTCGTTATGTTTTGTAGAAATCTTTTTTAGACCCCAACGGGGTCGTAAGTTTCATAGCCGGGCGGCGTAAGCCCCCGGTATAAAAACGCCCAACACATAAAGCCCTGAAAGGGCGAAAGAAATTAGCCGGGGGTGGAAACCCCCGGAAAGTGATAACCCAAAACTTAATTTAAGCCCCAGCGGGGCGACACAAGAACTTATCGATTGAGAAAAAAATATGTTAAATTTATTACGCACCCGCCGAAGCATCCGCAAATATAAACCCGCCGTCCTTTCGCCGGAAACCATTGAACTGCTCAAAGAAGCCATTCTGCGAAGTCCCTCCTCGCGCGGCCGAAACCCATGGGAATTTATCTTTGTGGACAATAAGCAACTGCTGGAAAAATTATCCCATGCCAAGCAGCACGGTGCCGAATTCGTCAAAGATGCCGCATTGGCCATTGTCGTTGCCGCCGACCCGGAAATCTGCGATGTCTGGATTGAGGACTGCTCGATTGCATCGGCCATCGCGCACTTAGCCGCACACAGCTTGGGCCTTGGAAGCTGCTGGATACAAATCCGCCAGCGCCAAACCGCAGATGGCGCAGACAGCGAACAAGCCGTCCGCCGCATTCTGAACATTCCAGACACCATGCACATTTTATCTTTCGTCGCCATCGGCCACCCCGACCAAAATCCAAAACCCATCCCCCAAGACAAACTCCCCACCACCAAAATCCACACCAACGGCTGGTAAACTCCAAAAAATATTTGTTTTTATTTTGACTTTTTCCCTTTTCTTTATAGTCTCACTTTTTTAAGATATGAAAAAAGCGTTAAACTGAGAGCAATTTATCCCCCATAGAACGCTCTCTTTAACAAGAAATTTGGCGGGAATAAGTGTAAAATTGTGTCTGCTATGAGTATTTTCGATTCACCGTGAATCGAATAACTTATTTATATCTGTTTGGCTTTGCCGTAGGAGTTAAAAATGAAAAAGTGGTTGTCATGGTCATTAGTGTCACTTCTCGTTACATTTGTTATGGGATGCGCATGGACACCTCAACACATCAGTCTTGCTCCCCAAATTGACAATGTAAATTCAAGTATTGGCAAGGGCGCAGAAGTGGGCGTCAAAGTAACAGATGAAAGAACAGACCGAATATTGGGCC
>CAZVXR010000015.1:0-4118 GCA_964630865.1 uncultured Pirellulales bacterium
CAGTCGTTTTACTGGATATACAAGGATCGATCCGGTGGGATCGAGAGTTTGAGGGCATTGTTCCTATCATGGAGTTATCCGCGGATGCAATTCTGTCCGCGATGTCGAGCACCCTGTGCAATGATTAAATCGAAAACCAAAAACCGAGTTCTTCGCTCCGCGATAGGCAAGTCGCAGCCGGGTCCGCTGGTTACGGTGTTGATTAGCACCTATAATCGGCCTGCGTATGTGGCCGAGGCGCTGGACAGTATTTTCCAGCAGACCTATCCGCATTTTGAGATTATTCTAACGCGGGATGGCGGCTGTCCGGTGCGTGATGTTGTCAGTCGGTTTGATGATGCAAGGTTGACGTTTATCGACCGGGATGAGAATCGCGGCCTGCCGCGGTCTTTTAATGAGGCGCTGGCAGTCGCCAAAGGCGAGTATGTCTGCTATCTTGGCGATGATGATAAATTCTATCCGCACCATCTGGAAACGCTGGTAAGTGCGATTCTGAAAAATCCGGACTATGGCGCTGTCTATGGCGATTTGTACAAGGCGCATTGCCGGGTTTTGCCGGATGGCCGTCGTCGAGTTTTGTCGAAAAATGTTGAAATCAGCCGGGATTATGACCGTCTGCTGATGCTGCAATTCAATCAGACGCTTCACGTCAGCCTGATTCACCGCCGCGATATTTTTGAGCGTGCCGGGCTGTACAATGAAAATCTCAATGTGCTGATCGACTGGGATTTGACGCGAAAGCTGAGCTTCTATACCGATTTTCTGCATATTCCGATTGTTACCGGTGAATACTATGCTCCCGTGGGCGATTGCGACCGGATTTCTGTGGTTCGGCGGAAAAATGTCAACGATTATCTTCGCAATGTGCTGACGATTCGAACAACCCGACCGCCCAGACCGTGGCCTAAGCTGGACGATTTGGCTGTTTTTGTGCTGGCCGAGTGTCTGAATGATGTGACCGAACAATTGCTGCGCGATATCTGGTCGCACTGTTTTTATCCGTATCGGATTTTTCTGCCTCTGACGGCAGAAGAGCTGGGGCGGTTTAAAACGGTTGTACCGAATGTGGTTCCGGTGCAGATTTTGGCGAACGATACGATGCCGGTTCGACTGACTAAAATGCTCCGTAAGTCCGATGCGCCGTTGTGCATGGTACTGTCCCCCGGAATAAACGTTCCTTCCGGTGAATCGATGTATATCGAACGGGCGCTGATTCCGCTGATGCAGCAAAATCGGCGCGACCTTGCGTTTGAAATTCCCGAATCGGATGCGCTGCATTTGGGGGCGGTGGTTTTTGCCGAGTCGCTGGATAGCGCTTTGCGGCAAGCTCCGGCGCACAGTATCAAGCAAGCCCTGCTGGCCGCCGGCATCGAAATCCGCAAGCCGGCATTTAAGGAATATCCGTTCCAGTTTGACAATCTGCTTGGCGCCGCCGAATTGTGTCAATTGGATGGGCAATGGCACAAGGCTGCACAGGTTTACGCGCATATCGCGGAACATTATGGCAACAGATTATGGATGCAGACCCGCCGGGCCAATGCGCTGGTACAGTGCGGGCGATTGACACAGGCAGCACAGGCGATTGCCGAGGTTAACCGGATTCGGCCAACCGTCGCGTCGCTGCTGATTGCAGCTCGTGCCGAGAAAAAACAAAATAGGCATCGCGAGGCTATTGCGTTTTATCAGCAGGCCATTGCGATTTTGCGCGGGCAGGAAACAGGCTGCCTTTCCGATTTGAAGTTGCAAACTCCGAACCTTGTTCCCGCGCAGGCGGGAATCCGAACGATGAACTCTATTGAGCAACCTGAGGAGACATTGGTATGGACATAACTCGTCAGACCGCCGTTCCCGATAGCGGCTGGACGCAGCATTATGATGTGCTGCAGGAACTGGGTGATTGCTACGCCACCGTTGGTGAATTCCCGCGGGCGCAAGACTGCTATGAGCGAGCGGCGACGCTGGCTCCCGATGAGGCCGGCCCCTATCTGGGCAGCGGGGTGATCGCTCTTCAGCAGGGCAGGCTCGAAGATGCGGAGCTTTCGTTCCGCGTGGCGCTGCGTCTGGATAGCCGCTGCAGCAAGGCGTTTTCCGGGCTGGCGATGATCGCTCAGGGGCGCGGCAACTGGCAGTCGGCGTTTGATCTGTATCTCAAGAGTCTGGAACTGGATAACGACAACTTAACCTCGCTGCTGGGTCTGTTTCAGGCTTCCTGTCAGATGGGGTCATTTTCGCGTGTGATTGAATATCTTCGGACGTACCTGGACCTGCACCCGGCGGATACGGCGGTGATGTTCTGTCTGGCGACGCTCTATATGAAAGAAAAACAGGTCGAGCATGCCTGCTCGCTGCTGAATGATATTGTGGCATTGGAACCGAATAATACCGATGCCCGCAACCTGCTGGAAGAGGCCGAAAACCGACTGCCGGCAATAATGAAAGGATAACGATGAAAACGGTAAACAAGGATAGCGTCGATTATGCCGCGATGGCGGATTTTCTGGAAACTATGCTGATGCGGCAGGCCGACAAGCTCCGCAGCTATGACCTCGACGGAGCGTCCGTGATTGCCGAGGAAACGACGGTCATTGCCGAAGAATTAGGTCGGCTCGGTATCCTCGACCGCCCGGAATTCGCCGACCGCAAACGCCGGCTCGAACAGATCTATAAGGATATCTGCCTTATTATCGCCGACCAGCGTCAGGAAGTCTCCGACAAAATGACCCAAATCCGCCAGGGCCTCAAAGCCGTCGGCGGCTATGCGGGGAAATGAAAGGAGCTCTTGTCATGGTAATCAGGAGTTTGTATTGGGTTCTGTTCGGGATCATGTGTATATCGAGTGTGTCCCTTGCGGTCAGTTATTACGATATCACACTGCCATCCTATCCACCGGGAGAAGTGATATGGCATCCGGCGTCATTGAATGATAACGCTCAGATTGTCGGGCCGACAAGTATGCCTGTGAATGCCTATTTATGGCAAAATGGGGCGATAACCGATATTCCCATCACGCAAGGCAGTTTCGAAACGACAGCAACCGATATCAATAATGCCGGGCACGTGATTGGAGGAACAGGGGATGGCCCGGGAGAATTGTATAACGGCAGTCAGGTGATTTCGCTGGGAACCCTGGGCGGAAGTTCTTCTATGCCTTTTGCGCTAAATGAATCCGATCAGGTCGTTGGCAGTTCACAAACTTCGGTTACCAATCAAATCCATCCCTTTTTGTGGCAAAATGGTACGCTGATCTCGCTTGGAACCTTGGGTGGTAATTACGGCCGGGCGCATGATATCAACAATCAGGGGGTTGTTGCGGGTTTTTCTCAGGATGCATCCGGCGATACCCGGGCATTTGTTTATCGCAACGGCACGATGACGGATCTGGGTACATTGGGAGGCCGTCAAAGCAATGCGGTTGCGATTAATGACGCCAATGAAATAGTCGGATGGTCTCAAATAGCCAACGGCTATCAGCACGCCTTTATCTGGAAAAATGGCGTAATGACAAATCTTGGTACTCTCGGCGGCAGCCAGAGTCAGGCCTTTGATATCAACAACAGCGGCCAGATTCTTGGCTGGGCTGAAACTGCCACCGGATATCGCGTGCTAGTGATCTGGGAAAATGGCCAGATAGTCCGTCTAAATAATTTGATTGCTCCAGACAGCGGCTGGGAACTGGTTCTGACCGAAAGGTTGAATATTGATGAAAAGCCATGGTTTCATATCAATAATAATGGTGCCATCCTGGGCACTGGCTCCGTCAACGGCAGCTCCCATCCATTTCTGATGCTGCCGCGAGGAGAGGAATTTTTTCTCCATGATAGCAATCAGGATGGAACGGTTAATTTGCAGGATTTTGCCCAGTTATCCAACGAATGGATGAAATAAAACGGTTAACAGATGATCACAAAAAGAAAAAATAAAAGCAACAAAACAGGTACTGAAATTACCCTCGGCAATCGACTTATCGGTGTTGACTGTCCGCCTCTGGTGATTGCGGAAATCGGCATCAACCACGAAGGCGATGTGAACAAAGCTTTCCGGATGGTTGACGATGCCTATGCCGCAGGCTGTGAGTGTGTCAAATTCCAGTGCCATGTCATTGACGACGAGATGATTCC
>CAZVXR010000016.1:0-7351 GCA_964630865.1 uncultured Pirellulales bacterium
TATGCTCGCCGAGGAAAAACTTGTTGAATTTTTCCATATTCACTTCGTGATCGCCGCGAACCAGCGCGACAATGACCTTGTCGGCGGTCTTGTAAATGAGCGTCTTAATCATCTTGTGCGGCTTAAGTTTCAAAAATGCACAAACCTCGTCGATCTTGCCGACGCCGGGCGTATGCAGCTCAACCATTGCGCCGACTTCCTTGGCCGGCTGTTTGGCCACCGCATCGACGGGTGCTTTTTCGATATTCCACGCCAGATTATTGTCGGCGGTATAGACGATCACATCTTCGCCATTGTTGCAGGGGATGGTAAATTGATGCGACCCTGTACCGCCCATTTCGCCGGTTTCGGCCTGCACGATGACATATTCCAGCCCGCAGCGGGCAAACACACGGCAATAGGTGTTGTACATCTCCATATAGGTCTTATGCAGACACTCATCGCTGGTGTGGAAGCTGTACGCGTCTTTCATGATAAATTCTCGCGAGCGCAGCGCGCCGAAACGCGGGCGGAACTCATCGCGGTATTTGGTATTGATCTGATACAGATTCATCGGGAGCTGCTTGTAGGACTTTAGCTCACACGAGGCTAAATAGGTAAAGCCCTCTTCCGCCGTCGGCGACAGGACATTCCAGCGATGATGGCGGTCTTCGAATTTGCCGAGTGTCTCGCCGTAATCGACATCGCGGCCGGTCTTTTGCCATAGCTCCATCGGCTGAACGATGGGCATCAGGATTTCCTGGGCGCCGGAGCGATTCATTTCCTCGCGGATAATCTGCGTGATTTTCAGAATCATCCGGTGGCCTGCGGGCAGATAGATATAGGTTCCGCTGGCGAGTTTCCGCATGATCCCAGCGCGAATCATGAGCTGATGGCTAATTACTTCCGCATCGGCGGGCACTTCTTTCATCGTTGGCAATAAAGCCTGGCTATAACGCATTGCAATCTTCCAAGTATAATTTTAATTTCCGATTAAGACCCGACAGGGTCGAGACATTCATAGCCGGGCGGCGTAAGCCCCCGGAAAATGGTTCCTAAAAAAACTCCAAGCCCCGACGGGGCGACACATCAGTTAAATCAATCTTTCAATAACCTGCTTGACGATCTCCGGCTCAACTTCCACCGCCCACTGGCCGTCTTTGCAATAGACGTGTCCGAGTTTTTCCAGCAAAACAAATCGCGGCCATTTGCCGACCGCTTTTTTATCCATGGTCAGCAGATTAATCAGTTGCTTAGCAAATGAATCATTGGGTGCCCTGCTTGTCCCCGACAAGCAGGTTTTTTCGATATGTGTTGGCAGTCCCAGCCTTTTCAATATTCCCTCGATCCGCTCCAGCCGGTCGTCGTGAACCAGCCCCATCGCCTTTTCAATCATTCCCGCGGCAATCATTCCAATCGCCACACACTGGCCGTGCAGCAATTGATAATCGCTTGCCGATTCGACAGCGTGGCCAATCGTATGGCCGTAATTTAATATCCGCCGTTTGTTCTTTTCGGTCGGGTCTTCTTCGACCACCGCCGCCTTGATGCGGCAATTATACGATGCGACAGTTTCGAGCGTTTGTAAATCCCGCCGCAAAATCGCATCGAGACGCTGTTCCAGAAACGCAAAATATCCCGCATCGGCAATCGCGGCGTGCTTGACCGACTCAGCCAGCCCAGCGCGGTATTGTAGATTATCCAGGGTTGCCAGCGTCGCAGGATCGATAAAAACCCCAGACGGATGCCAAAAGCAGCCGTAGGCGTTTTTGCTCAGCGAGCTATCGACGCCGGTTTTGCCGCCGATACTTGAATCGGCCTGTGCCACCGTCGTCGTTGGAATATGCACCACCGGCACGCCGCGTTTAAAAACCGCCGCCGCGAACCCTGCGATGTCCCCAACGGTACCGCCGCCAAGACCGACCACCACCGTATCCCGTCCGAGCCGATGCCGCTCCATCGTTTCGAGGATTGTCGTTAGTGTCGCCAGATGTTTGGATTGTTCGCCGGCAGGGGTGATAATGCAGGAAAGAATTGCCCGACCCGCCGTCAACGTTGCAAGGAGACCTGCGGCGACAACATTCGCATCGGTAATAATAAATATCGTCTTTTTCGGAAACTGCTTTTCAATCCGCCCAAGCAGTTCCGACAACATCCCTGTCTCAATGACAATCGGGTAACTGCCGCAACCGCACGCCGGGATTTTTACAGCCAATTCAGTCATCTGTTATTCTAAATCTGTGTAATCTGCGAAATCTGTGGTTTCAATCAACAATCGTTCATCGGACAATCATTGATTCAATACTGTATCACACTCTGTATCGGGTAGGTAGCAAGACGATCGCGTCCGCCAAGGCCGGTTAGCTCAACCAGGAATGTCAGCCCAAGAATCTCGGCGCCCATTTTACTGACCATTTCGCAGGATGCGGCCATGGTCCCGCCGGTAGCCAGCAGGTCGTCGATCATCAGTACTTTGCCGCCTTTTTCCAGCGCATCGATGTGCATTTCAATCGTGTCGGTTCCATATTCGAGGCCGTATGTGATTGAGGTCGTCTCAAACGGCAGCTTGCCTTTTTTGCGAATCGGAACAAACCCGCAGCCGATCTCCCTTGCCACCGCCGCGCCAAAGATAAACCCCCTCGCCTCGACAGCCACAACGGCGTCGATGTCCTGACCATAATAGGGTTCGGCTAACTGCCGGACGGCCTGCCCCAGCGCCCGCGCATTAGCCAGCAAGGGCGTAATATCGCGAAACAATATCCCCGGCTTGGGGAAATCCGGTATGTCCCGTATAAATTTCCGCAAATCCAGCATAGCGATCTCCTGCAATAAACCAATGCGATGTGTATTAATTCTGCGGTTTTTTGGTGTTCCACAGTTCGCGGACTTTAGTCCAGGTCTTGGCGCCGACTTTGCCATCCGGCTTAAGCTGGCTATCCGTCTGGAATTTTATGATGGCTTGATTTGTCGTTTTGACTTCGCCGCTAAATCCATACCCGATGGCATCCAGAACTTTCTGCATGTGGTAAAGGCATAAAGCATTTTTGTCTGCGTCTTTGGTATCGACAACTCCTTTGCCGGCGATTTCCTTTTCGACGACTGAGGTGAGAAAGTCAACTTCCGCAGCGGGCGAGGCGGACTGAGATGGGCCTTGAAGCATTGGCTTGATGGCTTCGCAAATCTGTTCCGGCATTGAAAATGATGTGCTTGCGGACATCTGCCCCGACGCAATAGCGGTATTCTTCAGCGACAAAACTGCATTGACCACGCGGGCATAGTTTTCTTTTGAAACCGTGGATCGTTTGAGAGTATCGTTTTCTTTCGAAAGAAGACTCACCATCTCCTGAAACCCTTTGGCCTGTTCCCGAAGGTCCTGTGCCTCCTTTTGGTTTTCGCTCAGTTGCTTTTTGCTGCTCCAAGCGACAAACCCCAACCCCAGGCACACGACAACCAACACAATGACAGCTAACATTAACTTATTTTTCAACATAGCGTTCCCAATTCAATTTTTCATATAATCGATAGACTCAATACTGTACGGCTCAAATTATAGACTCTTTTTAGCCGTTTTCAATCCTAAATTATGCGTTCAATTCCGCATCTTTTTGCAGGACTTTTTCAGTCTGGTCTTTTCGGAATTTCTCGAATTTCTGAGCCAAATCCTTATCGCCCAGCGCCAGGATTTGAACGGCGAAAACGGCAGCGTTTTTAGCGCCGGCTTTGCCGATGGCCATCGTGCCAACAGGCATCCCGGGAGGCATCTGAACGGTGCTGAGCAACGCATCTAAGCCATTTAATCCTTCTGCGGCGGCAAGCGGAACGCCGATAATCGGCAACGGCGTATGGGCGGCCATCGCACCGGCCAGGTGAGCGGCCATGCCCGCGGCGGCAATGATTATTTTGACGCCATTGTCTTTGGCGTTCTCGGCAAATTCTGCCGATTGCATCGGCGTTCGGTGTGCCGATAAGACCCGGACAATAGGATCAATACCAAAGGATTTGAGTTGATCGACACAACTCTGCATCGTCGGCAGATCGCTATCAGATCCCATTAATACTGCTACGGTGGATTTTTTGGCAACCATTGTTTTTCCTCACTGAAAAAGGTACAATAAATCGTAAAGGCGTCAAATGTGCCTTGAATATATCGGTAATAGCGACTTCTTTCAAGGGAAAAGACTATGGCAATCCGAAAGCCCGCTGTGGCGGGGCAATTTTACCCAGATACCCGCCAGCAATGCCTGGCTGAAATCGTCGATTGTTTGCCCAAAGGCACAATCCATTGTCAGCTTCCTGACCACATTACCGCCGGGATTGTCCCTCACGCAGGCTGGGTTTTTTCCGGTGATCTGGCGGCATTGGTTTTTCAGGCAATTAAACAAGTCAATAAAGAGGTAGATACGTTTGTTCTTTTTGGAGCGGCTCACAGTTGTTACGATATATGCCCCGTAATTTTCCCTGATGGGGTGTGGGAAACGCCGCTGGGAAAAATCGACATTGACGAGCCTTTGACACGAGAATTGATCGGGCTTGGAGCAAAACCAAACCCCCAGCCTCATCGCCAGGAGCATTCAATCGAAGTGCAGATTCCGTTTATTCAATATCTGTTTCCAAACGCGGCCATAGCCGCCATCATTATGCCACCAGCACACAATGGGTATGAATGTCAGTTTGGGCAAAAAGTGGGAGAATTGTTGAAAAAATCAAGTAAAAAAATAGCCTGTATTGCCTCCACCGACCTGACGCACTATGGTGCTCACTATGGCTTTTTGCCGCAAGGGGCAGGGCAGGCGGGCCTCCGCTGGGCGCACCAGACCAATGATAGATATTTTATTGATAAAGCTATAATAATGGATACAGAACACCTTTTTGAGTCGTCTATCCAACACGAAAACGCCTGCGGTCCAGCGGCAGCCGCGGCGGTTGTAGCAGCCGCCAAAGCGGCAGGATGTTCTAAGGGATACCTGCTGGCACATACCAATAGCGCCGAAGTCATGAAAGCAAAATTTCAGCAGTCCAGCACGGAATCGGTTGGCTATGCGGCTATAATTTTTTAGTCGGGAAAAAGCAGCTAAGGCAAATTTTTAATAAAAAAAGCCCCACAAGACGGGGGCTTTGTTTCACGTGTACACCAAAAAAGGGTTTTTAGCCAAACCGACTATATGTCGAACAGCAATTCTTCCAAGACACGGTCCATTGCGACATCTAACTGTTCATCGAGGTCAGTCTCTTTGCGGCTTAATAAACGCTTGCCATGGTCGACCTTTTCCTGTCGGATTTCAGGCAGGGAGGCGATAATTCCAAGCAATTTACCCAGCGACGTATTATGGATATTATCCATTATTTTTTCAGTGATAAGGCTGTCCATATCCTCATTTTGGAGGTTAAGCCTGTTGGACTGGTCGTACTGTGCTTGCAAGAAACGCTTGTGAAGCTCATGGTTGATTTGATTTTGGGTCATTCTGGCTACCTTATTTAACTCGAATATTACCGCAGGAATCCTATCCCACACAGTCCTATTCGACGATTCCGAAATAATCGGTAATCGTTTTTTGGGTTCTCCTCAATTTCCATATTGAGGCATTGCTCACATCATTATCGGCTTTTTTATAGCTCTTTAAACAGTGTTTTTTAAAAGACAAGCCTTTTTCTTGAATTACGACTCCTGCTGATTAAGACCACAACATATAGGGGGTCTTGGCGGGTCGTTCTCAGCACCTCATTTCGCTCTTACAATACTGGTATCGACGATTGAATATCTGAAACTTTAATTTGCCTCAATTTTTTGCGTTGGAGTGTAAGTGCATATAAATAATGAAAATATGGATGACAATAGAAGTTTTTTGTAATAATAATGCGAAAAATATTTATTTTTCACTTTGCTGAGAGCCTCAAAATGTGTGAATTTCGGCAGGATAGAAGAAATAGGGAGTCCCACAATATATTGTTTTTCGATTTTATGAAATTATTCACTTGAAAATAACGCCAACACGATTACGTTAATATGGTGTGGACTGGCGGAAAACATTCAATTTTTTACAAAAAAGAAGACAAAAGAAGTCGGAAAAACGATTTTAAAAAATCGCAGCTTGGCTCCAGAGGCAGGCTGTCGTACAATAAACCAGGAGAATTTCCGTGGAAAGCAGAAAGCCATTTAACGTAGAATTGAATGATAAACAGGAATACCAGCGTTTGATGCAGGTTCCGCAGACGCTTGGGATGAAAGCAGGGCGGGTCTTTCTCGGTCCCGGCGATGAATGCGGCAAACACAGCACCGAAGCCCGCGAGGAATTACTGATTTTCCTGCAGGGCAAGGGTCAGGCTGTCCTCGGCAAGGACGGCAAAGATCGGATGCTGGTTGGTAAAGGCAAGGTTACATACATCCCGCCGCACACGGAACACAATATCGTCAATACAGGCTCCGAACCGCTGGTCTATGTATTCTGTGTAACGCCGGTGAAATGATGCGGATATTGGATTCGATACAACTTAAGAATGCGGTCAGGGGCGGGGCGGTGAGCATCGGCAATTTTGACGGCGTGCATCTGGGGCATCGGGATATTCTCCGTCAGGCGCGGCTTGCGTGTTCATCCGGGCCGCTGTCGGTGATGACGTTTGAACCGCATCCGGTGGCGATTTTGTATCCCGACCGGGCGCCGCGGGTCTTGAGTCCTTTGCCGATGAAAACAAAGCTATTGGAAGAGGCTGGGGTTGACCAGATGATTATCATTACCGACAGTCTGCGTTTGCTGAATCTTTCGCCGAAGGATTTCATCGATGATTTCCTGCTGAAAACTCTCTCTCCCAAAACTGTTGTCGAAGGACCTAATTTTAATTTCGGTTACGGACGCAGCGGCACGATGGATACACTGCGGACGATGGGGCAGCAGCGGGGGTTTGACGTAATTGAAGTTCCGTTCCGCCAGATTCATCTGGATGCGGATCGCCGGTCGGCGGTCTGTTCCAGTTCGCTGATTCGCGGGCTTCTTGAGCAGGGCGAGGTGGATTTTGCAAGAACCGCTCTTGGCAGACCTTATCGGCTCATCGGCAAAACCGTTCCCGGGCGAGGCGTCGGGCGCCAATTGGGTTTTCCGACCGCCAATATTCATCCTGAAAAGCAAATCATCCCCAGCGAGGGCGTCTATGCGGGGTTTGTGGTTGTCGGCGATAGCCTCGAAAGTGTCTGTGTCGGCGGCACGCGCCGTCTGGCTGCTTTTAGTCTTGGACGTGCCAAGACATTTTTGAGCGATTATCCCTTGCTGATCGAGGCTCACATTCTGGAGGATAATGTCGAGAATCTCTATGGAAAATACCTTGCAATGGAGTTTATCGGCAAGGTGCGCGGCCAGCAGCGGTTTGAGAGCAAAGAAGC
>CAZVXR010000017.1:0-3930 GCA_964630865.1 uncultured Pirellulales bacterium
CCAACCGCAACCAATGTAACGGCAATAAACCCTTTGGCAAGGTTAAACTGCTCGGCAATTAAAAGGGCTCCATCAACGACTAATTTCCCGCCGAAAATCAGAAACGCCAACCCCAGCGAAACAAACAAAATCGACTTGCCCAGAGTGAACACTTTATACTCACTCGTTTCGGTCACCTGGGGCAGATTTTTGGCCATTCCTGCAATATAGACAAGAAAAATAACGAATATTGCCAGAAACCCAATTCCCTCGGTACGACTAAGAATATTACCCACGGCGCCATCGAGTACGACATCCAACGCCGCAACCAGCAACAGAAGTTGTGCCAGCAGACTAAAAGGGATTTCTTTCCAGACCGTGCTGCGTTGAACGCGTAAAGGACAAAGAATTGATGCTATACCCAAAATCAACAGAATGTTGCAGATATTGCTGCCGGTGATATTGCCAATAGCAACTTCGGGTTGATTCTGTAACACCGCAAAAATATTAACCGTCAGTTCCGGCAGGCTTGTACCAAAGGCGACCACCGTCAGCCCAATCGCTAAATCCGACACGCCCAGCCGCCGTGCCAGACTCGAAGAGCCGTCAACCAGCCAGTCGGCGCCTTTGACGACTAAGACAACCCCGATGATAAATACAAGAAATCCCATCATATTCAATCACTATTTACTTTGCTTGCCCTTGTACTTGACCAAATGGACACAGTTGCCTCTGTCATTGTATTCAATCACATCCATATAGGCTCGGATCAAAAGAACGCCCCGCCCTTCGGTTTTGTAGAGGTTTTCACCCAGCCGGGGGTCTGGCAGCGAATCAGGATTGAATCCAAATCCCTGATCGGCGATTGAAATATCGAATTTCTCCGGAGTAATCAACACTTCTATCGTTACCGTTTTTGCAGGGTCGGATTGGTTTCCATGCCGGACGGCATTGGTCAGTGCCTCTTCAAGAGACAGGTGAATCCCGAAAATATCATCTTCAGCAAAACCGCGTTCTTTGACTTGATCCAATAGAACCCTGCACACCTGTCCAACCGCTTCGGTCGTACTTGGGAGTACAAGGGATTGTGTATAGACAACCTTGGATCGCATCGTTTTGAAGCGCCTTTCAGATAATGTAATTCATTACATGATAAATACTTACAAGCCTTTGAACGCAGACTCTCTGTCGATGTAAATCTCAAACACCTTATCCAGACGGGTGATCTTGAAAATTTCCAGAATTTTCCTATCGATACTGCATAATCCCAATCGACCTTCGGACTGAAGCACTTTACGATTGATGCGTATCAATAGACCTAACACGGAACTGGTCAAAAACTGCACATTTGAAAAATCAATGAGCAGCCGAATACCGTTGGTCTGTTCGATCAAAGGCATAAACGTTTTTTCCAGCGACTGGATTTGTTCTTCGTCAAGAATCTTTGTGTCGGTCGGAACCGCTACGGCGACTCCATCGCTATATTCTATGCTCAGATTTGGATTCATTTGATCCATCATGAGTCTCTCCTGTTTTCCATAATAATTGCAAAATCCTATGCAAAACTCCCCTGTCTGTCAAGCCGCAAGTCTGAAAATAAAAAGGACAGAAATGTAAATTCCTATCAGGACAGGACAAATAACGCCCAAAGACGGGCCTTAAATAACACGCAACCCCTTTATATAAAACAAGATACAGAATGGATGTCAATATTTATAAAATACTGGCATCTCTGAATTTACAGAATTATTAAATCGTAAATATTCATTTTTCGATAAAATTTCTCTTGCAAGTCTTGAACTTTTATTGATAATCACACTATACAGAGTCAGGTATATCAGAATCCGGTAATTAGACCGAGATGTTTCTGGCGGCGCTGTTCGTAAATGACTAAGAAATTAACTGTATTTGAAACCTTAACATACTATATTCAGGAGGTTTGAATATGAAAATTAGCAGATCAACTGGTTATGCACTGGTAGCCGTCGGTTACATTGCATTGAACTACAAAGAAGGCGCTGTCCTGGCAGCTCGGATTTCCAAAGAATACGGCATCCCGTTGGAATACCTGCTGAAAATTCTGCAGCAGTTGGTTCGCGCCAACGTGCTTCGCAGCAAACGCGGGCCACGCGGCGGCTTTTTCCTGGCTCGTCCAGCAGAAAGCGTTACGCTGCTGGAAATAGTTGAGGCGGTTGACGGTCCTTTGCACAGCCATCTGCACCTGGCCGAACAAACCAGCAACGCTCCATTCAGTATGAAAATGGAAGAAATCTGCCGCAAGGCGACCGAAGAAGTCCGCGTCATTTATGAAAAAGCCAAACTGAGCAAGATGCTTGGCTTAGAATAAGTCGACGACTTTAGCGGCGGCATTCGACAGATAACAGGTAGACAACATAGCGGGTTGGACAGAGGTATTCTTTGTTCGGCCCGTTTTTTTGTAACACTCTTAAACGTATGCTGGTTGCAGTCTTGTCATTCCCGCGCAGGCGGGAATCCAGCGTTTTTTAAGCCCCACGGAGACAGTATCATGGAATTACGCGCATTTCAGCAATTCATCAATGAAAAATACGGAAAACGCGACCGGGAACGCGGCATCCCTGCCACGTTTATGTGGTTTATCGAGGAAGTCGGCGAACTGGCAACCGCCTTGGCCGGGGATGACCATAAAAATAAAGAAGAAGAATTCGCCGACGTGCTGGCCTGGCTTTGCACCTTAGCTAACACCAGCGATGTCGATCTGGAAAAAGCCCTCGAAAAATACACCCTCCGCGGAGTAGAAGGGTTCAAATAGTCACTAAAACCTGATCAGCGTTCCGACAATGCTGATACTGTTAAATAGAAAATGCATCCAGATTGAGCGGAATAGCGAGCCGGATTTTTCGTAGGCTAGGCCCATCCCGCAGGACAGGACGAAGATGCCTGCAAAATGCGTCGAGGGGTGCATCGCGGCAAACAGGAGCGAGGTGATGCCGATGGACAAAAAGGGCCTTCCGAGGTGCGCCGTCAGGGTCGATTGCACAAGACCCCGAAACATCAATTCCTCGAACATCGGAGCGATGATGACGGCGGAAAAAACAAGCAGAATCTTCATCCCGATTGAACCGCTTTCGGACAATTCGACCAGCGATTGATGCTGTTCGAGAGCAAAATCCGAACCGAAAATACAAATGCCGACCAATACGGTCGTTTGCAGAGCAAATAATATCACCGGATAAATCGCCAGCAGATTCAATGCTCCACGCCAAAAATCTGAAAAACCTGTTTTCCACCGCAGCCCTAAGCCTTTGAGTCCACGCACAAATGAAACCTGTGCAAAACAGAGTAACGCAACCCCAAAAAGAATCTGCAAGAGTGCCGCTGCGGCAGTTTGGGCAAACAGAATCGTCGATTCCGGCTTGCCGTGGAGGATACGTTTGAGGATTTCGTTGGCCATGATCGCCGCCGACAGCCAGACCAGGAGCTGGAATATGGGGAAAAACAGCGGCAGGCGATTGCGGCGGACAGGAAATGGGCGGCTAATCCATCGGGCAACCAGAAACACAAACCCAACCGAATAAATCCCAAGGATTATTTCGTATAGAATATCACCTGTTGTAATGGATGAGAGGATATCGTTCACAGATTAATATCACCACATTGCTTTACTTTTAAGATTCCACAACCCACGCTGTTCTTTCGCCCTTTCAGGGCTTACCAAGCTGGGCATTCTCATTCCGGGGGCTTACGCCGCCCGGCCATGAAACTATCCGTCCCTCCGGGACTCTTTCGGCACACAAAGGAAGCCATTCACAACAAAAAAAAAGACCCCGCCTTGCGACAGGGTCTTTAAAGTTTTAACAGTTGATGCAACAAAGCAGACAGGTCCGCCTGACTTAGGTTCGTTTTTATAAGGAGACCCATAGGTCTCGGACGAACCGAATTCCTTAGAAAGGAGGTGATCCAGCCGCAGGT
>CAZVXR010000018.1:0-2294 GCA_964630865.1 uncultured Pirellulales bacterium
CACATTCCCCAAAGATGCTCCGCAAGGATGGTTTGAACATCTGAAAAAATTTGTCAATCAGGGTGTTGCCGCGTTCAAAGTCGATCCGTCGAAAATTGTCGAAACCCATTTTGACCGTAAATACTTCAATGGACAATCCGACTTGCAAATGCATAATCTGACTCAAACGTTAATTCATAAGCAAATGCAGCAGGGATTTGAGCAGTTTACCCATCAACGGGCGATGGTACACTTCTGCGGTTCCTACGCGGGCGTACAGCAGTTTGGGGCCAGCACGATGGGGGATAACGGAGGAGGCCCTAAGGCGATGGTTTGGATGCTCGGACATGGACTGAATGGACATATCAATACCACCTGCGATATGTGGCCCGGCAGTCCGGCAGGCATCCACTTTGGATTCCTTATGCCCTGGAGCCAGCACAATAACTGGGCGAGCTGCCAACAGCCGTGGCTTCTGGGCGAGGAAGGATTGAGAATTTTCCGCAAGTATGCAAAGCTTCGTTATTCGCTATTGCCTTATATTTATTCGACCGCACATATCGGCTGCCGCAGCGGCATGCCGATAATGCGTGCGATGCCGCTGGTGTATCCAAATGATGCCGCGTGTGAAAATCTGACCACACAGTATATGCTCGGCGATTTTTTGCTGTCGGCGGTTTATACGGATACACTCTATTTGCCTGAAGGCAAGTGGATTGATTACTGGACCGGCAACGTTTACCAGGGTCCTGTTAAAATGAAAATTGAATATCCTAAAGATTGCGGCGGGGCATTGTTTGTTAAAAGCGGCGCTATTGTGCCTATGTGGCCGCCGACCGACTATGTCCGCGGAAAACAATTCGAGACGATTCTGCTGGATATCTATCCGGGCGGCAATAGTCAATTTACTCTCTACGAAGATGACGGCGTATCGCTGGATTACACGAAAGGCGGCGTTGCAACCACAACAATTACATGCCAGGAAAATAACTCAGAAATTCGCATTGAAATTCAGCCGCGAAAAGGAACTTACGATGCTATGCCAAAGGAGCGTATTTATGATGTAAGGCTGCATGTTCTCAAGCCCAAGAAGGTCCTCGTCGATGGCAACGACTGCATGGCAGAGGGGGCAGATCTGTTCAATCCAGAGACGTCGATATTGCACCTGCGCGTCCGGGAAAATTCAGTCTCCGATAAACCCGTTATTATTCTTGTAGGACAGTAAACTGAGACCAGAAAGATTCTTTAACTCTTGGAAAGCAGTATTATATTGCAATCAAGTTTATAATAAATTAATTCAACGATTGTGAGGTAAATTAAATGAAAATGCAGAATAGCTTTTTTAATGCTCACCATTCCCCCATCGGTGCATTTGCCAGCTTTACGCTGGGCTTTCCCGGAAACAAGGGTGGTCTGGGTTTGGAACTGGGCAAACCCGCCGACCAGAATATTTATATCGGATTGGAAACCGCAAAAAAGGATGTTTTTGAGGCTTTGCCCTTTTTTCAGGGCTTTGAAGACGATAGGGCGAGGTTTGACCTTGGAATCGGAAGCGACAGAGGCAAAAAGGCTCGCATCATTTCTTATCCCAAAGATAAAGTCAGTCGTAGTTTTAATGTAGGCTCAGATTCGTGGAAATGCGGTAATTTAGAATTTACTATTTTCAGCCCGCCGTTTTCAATCCCTGATCCGCAGACGGGTTCGGCAAAAGAACTTCGCAAAGTGCTGCTGCCGGCCGTAATGGCGGAAATAACGATTGACAACACAGACGGAAAAAATGAAAAGAGGTTCTTTTTCGGCTTTTCGGGCAGCGATCCCTACTCCGGGATGAGAAGACTGGATGAAACGACGAATGGAAAAATAAAAGGCGTTGGCCAGGGAAGACACCTTGCAATAGTATCCAGGGAAAAGGATATTTTTTCAGGTCTTGGTTTTTCGATGGAGGATATTCTGTCGCCGGTGAGGCCGGAGAATCTGACCTTTATGATTGGAATGGTGGGGGCCTTGGTGGGGGTTGTTCCTGCGGGCAGAAAAAAGAGCTTTAAGTTTGCCGCCTGTTTTCACAGAGATGGTTTTGTAACCAGCGGCCTTGACACCCAATATTACTATACGAAATTTTTTAAAAACATTGAACAGGTTGCCCATGCGGCACTGGAACATTTTGACGACTATAAAAAGGCCGCCCTGAAATCCGATTCTGCACTCGAAAAGGCCGCTATTTCAGATAATCAGAAATTCATGCTTTCTCATTCTATTCGCAGCTATTACGGCAGCACCCAGCTTTTGATTCGCAATCATAAGCCGGTTTGGGTTGT
>CAZVXR010000019.1:0-4552 GCA_964630865.1 uncultured Pirellulales bacterium
CTGCTCAAAACCTCCTAAAAAAGTATTTCGGTTGTCATACTCATTTTGGAAAACGCCGGATTCTACACAAATCTATCATTACAGGCAAGAAGAAAAAGGGTAGAATATGCGGTTGATGTTTTTTGCTGACCGGGAATGAACAACACAGCTCATGGAGGAGGTTTTTTAATTATCCCTACCAATGAGGATATAAAATAGATTTTATTCCTATAATATCGGTTAATCACTCGCCGCGAGCGGTTTTCAGTAAACAAGTCGGCCGCACCGTCCTATAACTTTTGACGTAGGGATATGGTATAAACGGAATGAAAATTTAACCTTAAGATTCATGCCGATAATTCCGATGATAGCCCAGTGAGGGACTGTCGGCGTCGGCAGACCTTAGGCAACAATGGCATTATTACAAGGGATTTTCGTAATGCAAACAGTACGAACATTCACGGTTAAACCATCCCTGCCGGAACCCCTGCAGGATTTGAAACTTATTGCATCCAATTTATACTGGTCGTGGCATACCGAGATTACGGACATATTCCGCCGTATCGATTATGATCTCTGGAAGCAATGTTCCCATAATCCAGTGAAAATGCTCGGTATGGTCTCGCAGGCACGGCTGGAAGATATGGCTCACAACGAGGGCTTTTTGTACCAGCTTCAGCAGGCAAAAAAACAGCTCCAGGAAACGCTGACCGCGCCGTCGTGGTATGAAAAAATCTATGCCGGCAAGACAACCAAACCGCGAATTGCGTATTTCAGCGCCGAATTCGGAACCCATGAATCGCTGCCGGTCTATTCCGGCGGCCTTGGTATGCTGGCCGGCGATCACCTCAAAAGCGCATCGGATTTGGGCGTTCCTCTGGTGGGCATTGGACTGCTGTACCAGAAAGGGTATTTCAGGCAGTATCTGAATACCGACGGCTGGCAGCAGGAGCATTATCTGGAAAATGATTTCTACAATATGCCGCTGGAGCTGATTACCAAGCCGAGCGGGCATCCTTTGACAGTCAGCATTCAATTTCCCGGCCGAACGGTCGTCTGCCAGATTTGGCGAGCTAATATCGGCCGGACGCCGCTGTATTTGCTGGATGCCAATGTCCCGGCCAATAGTCCTGCGGATCGTACGCTTACCCAGACCCTCTACGGCGGCGATAATGAAACGCGTATCTGCCAGGAAATTATCCTCGGCATCGGCGGCTTAAAAGCGCTGTACGCGATGGAGATTGAACCGACAGTGTGCCACATGAATGAAGGCCACGCCGCGTTTATGGCTCTCGAGCGCGTCCGCAAGATGCGGAGTCTGCATAATATGTCGTTTGACGAAGCGGTCGAAGCAACCAAAGCCAGCAATGTCTTTACGGTTCATACTCCGGTTGCGGCAGGCAACGACGAGTTCCCCGTCGAAATGATGGATAAATATTTCGGCCATTATTTCAGCAAGCTCGGCATCCATCGCGATCAGTTCCTGGCGCTGGGACGGCTACGTGCATCGGATCACCAGGAAACATTCAAGATGCCCGTATTGGCAATTCGAATGAGTACCTATCGCAATGGCGTCAGCCAGCTGCACGGCGAAGTGTCGCGCAAAATATGGGCTGGCCTGTGGCCTGAGCTGCCGACCGACCAAGTGCCGATTACCTCGGTTACCAACGGCGTTCACGCGCGGACGTGGCTGTCGGCGGAAGTGATTTCACTGTATGAACGCTACCTCGGCGCCCAATGGTCCGATGAAATTGTTGATAAATCCATCTGGCATAATATCGACCAGATACCCGACGAGGAATTGTGGCGCATTCATCAGCGCTGCAAAGAAAGGCTCGTCGGATTTACGCGATCGAGATTGAAACGTCAATTGCAGCGGCGCGGCGCATTTCACACCGAACTGGGCTGGGCCGAAGAAGCGCTCGACCCGGAAGCCCTGACCATTGGTTTTGCGCGTCGGTTTGCGACCTACAAACGCGGCAATCTGCTGCTGCGCGAACCCCAGCGATTGCTTAAATTGTTGAGCAATACCGAGCAACCGGTACAGTTTGTCTTCGCCGGCAAGGCTCATCCGCGTGATACCGCCGGCAAAGACCTCATTGGGCAGATCGTTCACTTTGCCAGTGAAAATCCGCAGATTCGCCGCAAGCTGATATTCCTTGAAGATTACGATATGGACATCGCCCGCTATCTGGTGCAGGGCGTTGATATCTGGCTCAATACTCCGCGGCGTCCGATGGAAGCCAGCGGCACCAGCGGAATGAAAGCCGCACTTAATGGTGTATTGAATTTGAGTACACTTGACGGCTGGTGGTGTGAAGGCTATATCCCCGACGGCGGCTGGATCATCGGCGCCGGCGAAGAATATGACGATCTGAGTTATCAGGATCAGGTCGAATCGCAGGCGATTTACAATATGCTCGAACAGGAAATTGTGCCGCTGTTCTATTCACGGTCCAAAGACCGGCTGCCGCGTCGCTGGATACGCCGCATGAAAAACACCATCAAATGGTGCGCTCCGCGGTTTAATACCAGCCGTATGGTGGCTGAATATACCCGCCGATTCTACAATCCGGCAGCGATGAAGTGGGACGAACTGACGGCAAACTCGATGGAACGCGTCAAAACATTATCGATGTGGAAGTCGGCTACGCGAAACGCCTGGAGCGATTTACAGTTTACCGATGTTCAGGTACAAACGGCCGCAGACCAGAAATTTGCAAGCTGGAATGGCCATAAGCCCCAACTGATGGTCGGCGGCGAATTGAAAGTTCAGGCCATGGTCCGTCTCGGACGGCTCAAACCGACCGATATCGCGGTACAGATTTATCACGGACAGGTGGATTCGGCTGGACGAATCGAAAGCGGAAATATCGCTGATATGCAGTATGTCGAAAACTCACTTAACACTGAAACCGTTGCGACATTCTCAGGCGAACTGCCGTGCCGCATCTCCGGCCAGCAGGGATTCAGCCTGCGAATCGTACCCAAACACGAAGACCTGCTCGAACCGTATGAACAGGGAATGATTCTCTGGGAAAACGCAGTCAAGTAAAACCCAGCTTGACCTAAAAAAAACAAAAAGGCTCTCGGGAATCTTTTCCGAGAGCCTTTTTTATTACAGGTTGAGGTTACTGTGACTCTTTGATGCTTTCAATAAAGGCTTTCCAGTCAGCTTCGGAAATCGTAGCCCTGTCTGTCGTGGAAGAAATAAAGCAACTTGTTCGGACACCCCCTTCGGAGTGCAGCATTCATGCTGGTAAATTCCCCCTATCCTCTTTCAGCCTGCGCAGCAGGCGGCATAGCTGCTTTCATTCAACCCCATTCGGGGTTGGCGATGAATACGAATCATGACCGCAGGCTGCGCCTACGGCTATTCAGATTCAATCCCACGGATTGCAAATGACCCGACGGGGTTGAATCCGTATTTTTAACTTCATCAATCCTTATTTTCGCCGAAGCAGCAGGCCGCCCAATCCAAGAAGCAGCAAGGTTGCGGGTTCGGGGATAATGGTATCGCCTGCATCAATTGTTTGAAACGTATTCGGATTGATAATCTCGTAACGCTGTGAACCGGGTGTGCCCTGGCCAAGCCAGTTGAACTTTACAGAAAAGCCCTTGACCGACTGGCCGGCCGCAATGCCGGGATTTGTCAGATTGGCCAGTGCATCATAGCCTCCGGCATCATGCAAGACTGGCTCCGGCTGCCAGACGATTTGGTCCCACGCATTCGACAAGGGTGCGGCCGTGGTCACCACAAGATTGGAATACAGGCCCCAGTCAAACCAGATTGTGAATTCTTTGATTGCCGCAGGCTGACTGTTGACCAATAGACCGGTATTGGCCACCTCATACGTATATTCCCATTGGCCACCACCGAATTCCCTGGCCTCATACGATACCCACGTCCCCGACCCGGCAAAACAAGTCGTAACCCACGCACACATGATAATACCAAGAAATAATATCTGTCTCATTTCCTCTCTCCAATCTTTTTTCGTTTCTAAGAACAAAGAACGACCAACTACCAACCAAGAACTTTTATTTCATCCAATTCTGGGCCAAGTACATCAAATCTTCAATCCCCACATAATTATCCTGCGGAGTCGCAATATCGGCCGAGGGATTTCCGGGTGTTGTATCCCACTGGGCTGACATTACCGCTAAATCTTCCAGATTGACCTTGCCGTCGCCGGTGATATCGCCACCAAGGGCACCGGCATCAATATCTGACAGCAGCATGGACATCATTGCCTGCTGGACCTGATCTCCAGACGCGACAGTATAGTACGTCAATTCCCAGGTCAATCGGCTGGAGTTAATCAAACTTGAGCGATTAACGACAATCTTGAATCTATCGGTACTGGTTACGGTTGCCCCGGCCGGGATGGTATCGATTGTAATAGAATCATCCGACACCGACTGCACCGCCGCGTCCCAATCCATTAATTTCATCTGGACATTATTCATCGCAAAATCATTGCTATTGTGAACCGCTACTGCCAATTCATATTCAAACGTTGTTCTGCCTGTTCTTATTTTATTAACAGTCACAAAGCCCTGCGGGATCAGG
>CAZVXR010000020.1:0-2928 GCA_964630865.1 uncultured Pirellulales bacterium
AAGATGCTGCCAAAACGATGTTCAGCTCCAGCGTGAAAACGAATTGCCTGATTTTAGCTCAGCAATTTAGCGGCTGGGGCAAAGAGGGCAACTGGGGTGACTTGACATTTATGTATGAAAATGATCCATTGATCGGTAAAATTGCTGTCGTGGGAGAAAAAAAACGGCAGGTTGAACTGCTGATGTTTCTGGGCGGTGGCATGCGGCAGGCTGCCGTCAAATACTTTTTCCCGGACCAGGAGCAAGAGGCTCGCCTCTGGCTTTCGGAATCCGCCGCATAAGCGTGATCAAAAAGATAAAATAAGTCTTTTTTGGAGTACCGCAATGAAAACGGACTGCAGGTTAAAGCAAATCCCCCTGTGGGGTATCGTAGTTTTGTTTGTTGCCGTCGTTTTTACGTGTGCCAGAGCCGCCGAAACACCGTCTCCGGCCGACGAAATCAAGGACAATGGCTGGCCGCGGGCATTTGACACGGACGAATACAGCATCCTCTTATATCAGCCTCAGATTGACCAGTGGCCGGACTTCGGGAGAATCACATTCCGGGCCGCGATTTCGATTGCCCAAAAGGGCCAGGAGGATCGCACCTACGGGACTGTCCGCGTCAGCGCTGCAACTCAGGTTTCCATAACCGACCGTCTCGTGCAGATATCTGACCGCAAGGTTGAAGAGGTACTCTTTCCCGATGTCCCGGCCGCTGACGCAGAGCGGCTCAAGGCAGCGGTCTTAGCCATCTCTCCGCCCGACAAAGCGATCACCATCTCCCTGGACCGCATCATTGCCCAGTTGGATGTCAGCCAGGTGAAAGTTCGCAAGGTTGACATCCGCCTTGCCCCGCCCAAAATCATCGCCAGCGAAAAACCGGCTGTCATGGTTATCTTTATGGGCAAACCGCGATTTAAACCCATAACCGGCAGCAATCTGATGTTTGCCATCAACACCAACTGGGATATGTTTCTGGATGCAGACGCTTCGACGTATTATCTCCTCAACGGCAAGTCCTGGCTGGTAACGGATAATCTTGAAAAGGGACCTTGGGCTGCCGCGACGACATTGCCTGAAGCACTCACCAAACTGCCTGCCGACGACAACTGGAAAGATGTACGGGCCGCAATCCCGCTGGTCCCTGCCGGGGATGTGCCGGCAGTCTTTGTCTCCCATGAGCCGGCAGAACTGATCGTAACCGACGGAGCCCCGGAGTTTGCGCCCATTCCCGGAACCAAGCTGATGATGGTGGCCAATACCGACAGCGACTTATTTTTCAATACGGCCGAAAAGCAGTATTATATGCTGGCCGCAGGACGCTGGTTCAAGGCCGCTGCGCTGGCAGGTCCGTGGACAGCAGCCAGTGCGTCATTGCCTCAGGATTTCAAAAATATTCCTGAAGACTCCGACGCAAACAGTGTTCTGGCGTCAGTTCCGGGGACTGCGGAAGCCAATGAGGCGGTGATAATGGCGTCGATTCCTCAGAAAGCCACGGTTAACCGTGCAGGAGTTACCCTGGATGTGACCTATGATGGTCCGCCCCAGTTCAAGCCTGTCGAAACAACATCCGTGCAATATGCGTATAACTCGCCTTTTAATGTATTCCTGGTTGATAGCAAGTACTACTGCTGTTATAACGCGGTGTGGTTTGTCGCGCAGCAGCCAACGGGCCCATGGGCAGTGTGCGACTTAGTGCCTCCGGCGATTTATACTATTCCGCCGACCAGCCCCAAATATAATGTGACCTATGTTACAGTCTATGATTCAACACCAACGACCGTGGAAACAGGCTACACCGCCGGCTACAGCGGCCAGACCGTTTCCGCTACCGGTGCCGTGATGTTCGGGATGGGAATGCTTGTTGGCAATGAGCTCGACGATTGTTATGATCATCATCATGATCATTATGATGACTACTACTGTTACTACCCCTATAGCTCCTGCTATGTCTCGTATGGCTGCGGCGCCCATTACCATAGTTACTATGGCAACTATGTAACGGCCCATGCAGCGTATGGTCCTTACGGCGGAGCGGGGCATTATGCAGCGTACAATCCCGCCACGGGGGTGTACTCACGCGGTGCGGCGGTCTATGGTCCCAATGGGGCAGCCGGGTATCGCGCTGCGTACAACCCATCTACGGGCAATGCCGGGTACAGGGCCGGCGGCGGCAACGCGTACAGTTCCTGGGGACGTGCTGGAGTAACCAATGGCGAAGACTGGGTCCGGGGCGGCTACAAATCCGGTCCCGGCGGGTCTGTCGGCGCCATTGAGGGTTCAGGTGGTGCGGCGGCGATTCGCCGTCAGGACCAGTACGGCAATGGAACGACTGTCATCCGCAGCAAAGATGGCGACATTTATGCAGGCAGAGATGGCAATGTTTATAAGAAGACTGACGACGGATGGGAACAGCAGAGCGCAGCGAATCGAACGCGTACCGCTCAGGGTACCAATTCCGTCCAGCCCCGGACAAATCGTCCGACCGCACAGCCGGTGACCCCTGCTCGCCCATCTATTGTACCTGCGTCTGCAGTTAGGCAGGTTCCGCCGCAGGCTGGGAACCTTCAGCGAGAAGCATATGCCCGGCATCGCGGCGAAATCAATGCTTCACGGTCACAGCAATTTCAGCGCAGCGGCAGCCAATACGCTCCCAGGCGCAGCGGTAGCTACCAGGGCGGCGGCGGTTCTCGGGGTGGAGGTGGTTCTCGAGGCGGCGGACGGCGATAAGGCGATATGGGGCATGCTGCGTGCAGCCGGCTGTGATATCCAGCTTGTTTCTGTCGATGAGCGGACAACGCAGAGTGGTTTATGTGGTATAGCAATTACTGCGGACGTTTCCGCAATAATAGTGGATTGGGAAATAAAAGAACCGAAATGAGTATCAGAAAGGAAAGTACAATGAAGACGAAAATGATGTTGGTGGTGAGTATGGCAGCAGCGTTG
>CAZVXR010000021.1:0-8377 GCA_964630865.1 uncultured Pirellulales bacterium
TCTTTTAATTGAACACCGGTTCCCTCGCTGCACTCAAAAGTGAAACCGCGAAACTCGACGTTTCTGCAACCCTCCATCGAGAGGATATGTTTGAGGGTGGAAACATAAATGGCTTTGTCGCCGATCGCTTGCGGCGGCCAAAAATACAAGGTCTGAGCCTTACGATCGTAATACCACTCGCCGGGGCTATCCAGCTCTTCCTTGATCCCGCGGACAAAGTACCGGTCTCCGGGGCGGATTTCATAAAAACAGCCGGGACCGAGATTTAAAGTACGAGATTCAGCGTCGAAGGATTCGACCGTAAGCATATAATGCCACCAGTTAAATCGGGGGAAAATAGAAACCTCGCCGCCCTGCGGCTCTTGCCATGTTCGCGTGTCGTCGGCCTTCATTTTCAGCGTCTTCGTCAGCCGCGGCAGATTCCGCTGCCAGAAGTCCAGATGCAGGTTATTCTTATAATAATCATCTTCATCTTCAGGCATCTGCTGGTACATACCAACCCGTTTCCCTTCTACATACGCCCAATTGCCGCCATTGAGGTCGTTGGGGTTGTGATTCGGCCAGCGGGCAAGTTCCTGCCGTTTGCCATTAAATACTACCACACGGATGCGAGCATCCCTGGCAACCTTGTCGCACAGGTCGGCTTTGAGAATCTGTCCTTGATGCGGCGAAAATCCCGATACCGGTACACCGCCCAGCAGCACAACCTTTTGACCCGGACAAGCACGATAGACCACCGGTGCGCTTGAATCACCGGAATCTTCGGCACCCAGTGTCAGCGTTTTCGGAAGGGCATACTCGCCCGCTTTAACATTAACCGTAATGCCTTTATCAATCGAACCGGCCTTTTTCATCTCCCGAATCACATCACGCGCACGTTCCAGCGACGCAAACGGCGCCTCCGATGTTCCGGGGTTAGCGTCGTTGCCGTCTTGGGCAACATAAAAATCAACACCCCATGTGCAGGAAACAATCACGGCAAGAAACAACACTGTGATTTTCATCTGTTTTTTCCTTTAAAAGAATATCATCCATTTTTTGTCCATACCTTCTCTTTTTTACAGTCATACCGGGCAGGCTATAGCGCCGACGCCGTCTATCGATGCCGCTGATAATCTCTCATATACTTTTCCCAGACGGGGAAAGCCGGCGATGGATCGTTGAGCAGAGGGTCATTTTCTGCCTCCAGCCATCCCCAGAGTAATTCGTACAGCCACAAGATGCTGCTGACGCCGCGCGGATAATATTTGCTGGCCATGATTTTGCCCGCTATAATCTGATCGCTCCAGCACCAATAGGACAGTTTATCATCCCGCAGCCACTGTGCATGGGCGGCATCTGCGGCATGATGGGCTTGCGTCCACTCTATTTTGAGGATATGCCTCGCGACAAACTGGCAGATATAAATCTTGCTCAGCCAGGAGTTGTCGCTGGTGGAGGAAATCTTCCAGCCGCCATCATCAAATAAACAAATTCCTTTCTTTAAAACATTCTCTAAATGTGTTTTCAGCATACACAAAAAGCCGCCATACTTTCCGTCAAGTCTCAACTCCTCCCGGCATCCGGCAAACCAGGCAAAAGCCAATCCCTCAATCACAGGAATGATCCGCGAATGGACATTTTCATCAATTACCGCCAGCAGCATTCCATCAGGCGAAACATGTCGCATTAGCGTTTGCGCACAGCGGTCGGCTTGCTGACGGGCAGTTACCACCAGATCAGACCGCCCGGCACTGTCAAAGACGCGCGACAGCCCCAGATACGCCGCCATCGTTTTGACCGCCAGATAGACATTGTTCCTTGCCTGTCCCAGCGAAACGTCCAGACTGTCATACGTCGTAATCTCACTGCCGCCCTTACAGCGGCTGCTGTCCAGCCCCATCACCCCGTTGCGACCAGATGGATCAGGATGGTCACGACGCAAGAGACTCTCAAGACACCGCTCTAAAATGTCCAGCCGGCGGCCGCGCCACTGGGCGTCCCGTGTATGTTCGATATATGCCGCCGCACAGCAAATCCAGTTGACCAGTTCCTCGCAAGTCATGTGTGAAAAGCAGCCCGTCAGGCCAAATTGTTCATAGCACGAATAACCAGGCTTCCAGAAAACGTTGGCGATGCCCATATCATGGGTAAAGCTCAGGCCGCCGGGGTATTCTTCGCTGCATCCGGGAAACCGCACCTGATCACGATAGCTGTAGCGGTCATAATAAGTATCCAGCACATTCCGCACCGTCCAGGGATTCATCGTCATCTCAAAAAACAACTGGTCGGCGGTTAAATCAAGGGTGTTCATCATTCGGTACTCACCTTCGTTGACAACCCAGACGGGCCTGCCTTCGACTTCCAGAAGTTGAGTGCTGCCGTAGTAGCTGTGTACGGCGTGGGCCATCATAAACTTCTGATCTTCAGACAGCGCTGTCTTATCCAGAAGTTCATCGGCCTGCTGCGCCCACTGCCGATAGAGATCAAAATGCGTCAGTGCGTGTTGTGCGACATCCTCGATACACTTGAAATAGCGAGTGTAATAATATCGACTGTCCCAGCCGGCCGTGGCTACATCGCCGCTGAAAAAACAGATCGCAAACCGGAATGTACCGACCGTTCCGGCCCGAACGGTTGCTGTAATGGCCCCGACGCCGCCGACGCCGAAATTCAGATTTACCGGGTCTGTCGGATTTAAAATGTCTTCGATATTAAATCCCAGGCCGGACCGCAGCCCATTGTCTTCGGCCGCAAGAGCGTAGCGTTTACCCTGAGCAATTCCAACAAGACGGCCGTTTGCGGTATCATCCAGCCGCCTCATGGCCGAATATGGATCTGTTCCACGAAATCCAAAAAAAGCTTTTCTGTCTCGATTGCATTTTCGATTATCAATCGTCATTTCTGCGATGACCGCCGGCAACAGAGCGTTTTTTAGGGTTGCTGTATCGCCTTGCAGCGGGTCAGGAATTGAATGCACAGGGCTATAGACCGCAAAGGTCAAATCGCCGTAGGTCCAAACATCACTGGACAGGTTGAAGTGCCGCTGTATATTTTCGGGTGCAAATGTTCTGATGCGGGCACGGGCTTTCGAGGCCTCCAATAGGCCAAAATCCTGATTTGAATCTTTAAATCCTTCAAAAAACGGCAGAGCTTCAAAAACATCGGGGGTTCCCGTCTCCAGCCCGACATAGACATCCTGGTCAGCGGGTTTGCCCAATTCCATCCCCAGCCCGCCGCTGCGCCCGGGAAACCCCAGTGTAAAACTGGCAAATGCTCCCATCGGTGAATGATGGGCATTGAAAAATATATTCGTTTCTGTCATCTCAACTTCCCAGAAATTGTTGTGTCAAACGCCGATGCCATTTTACATTCCGCCAGTTTTTAAACTGCGGCTGGACATAGTTGTGGGGTGTCCAGCCCCACATCCCAAAATCAATCGCATCCTCAACGGAATCCTCTGCCCAGCTCAATAGCCACCCCCAATCCAGATCGGGGTGGTCGCAATAGAACCAACTGGCCCAGCTTTCGCTGCTGGTCAGCGGCATTCCTTTGCTGTTTGCCCACACGGAAAAATCGGACAGTATTTGCCGCTGGCGGGCGCGCAGCATCGGCCGCACGGCCTGGGCGGTCTTTTGGCAGCGATCACTAAAGGCCTTGAAGTATTTTGGATCGCCAAACATCGGCCATTGGTTGATAAACGTATCAGGCTTTATCATATCATGAAATCGCGTCCGCTGGAGCCATCGCGGGTCAGCATCCGCCCAGAAATGCAAATCAAGACAGTCAAATTCAACACCCATCTCCATCCATCGTGTGTCGGCGTGTATTGAGTAGGTGAACCGTAATTCGGGAAATTCGTTTCGAAGCAGGGCAAGTCCGGCGTTGTGGTCGGATTGTATAAAAGCAGTTTGTTCTGGCGTGAATGGTGTTCCCTGTCCCCAGTCCAGCCCGACCTTCTCTTTGAGCGTCTTGAGGTAATCCGGCAGAAAATAGGGGACTTCATTGGCGATATCGACATACACCAGCCCCTCAAAACCGAAACGTGTTTTCCACTGTTCCAGCAGCCGGGCGTACATCTGAGCCGCATCAACATGCGTACGAAGGGTTTTGACCGGCATCGGGCCCATCGCCGCCGTGCAGTACCACCAGCAACTCAGCGTGTAATGCAGCTTGCGTGTTAAGAGTTTTTCCATAAACTCAATCATCCACAATCCCGCCGGACACTGCATGCCTTTATCGGTGTACCAGGGCATATAGGTCAGATGCGCCTCAGGCCAGACCAGTACCTTCTCGGGGCGCGTCAAGTCCACCAGATGCGGCATCGGGTCGATCCGCACCGTGTTGTAGCCGCGCTCGATGGTTTCGTCCAGAACACGGTCATAGTCTTCAAATGAACCGCCGGGAATATGCCGCAGGATATACGCCTGATCCCACATCGCCATCGTCAGCCGTTTTGGCAGCAGATGGTCACGCATATCGTAGTTGCTCGCTGCAGCAGCAGGCTTGTCGATGCTTTTTCTATTTGTGTTTACCGCGGTTGGAAATTCCATGATTTTATTCCTGTTTGGATACGACAACGGTTGTCGGGCTGTCGGTGGATGATTCGTCAGCATGCAGATGGGCTATACCTTTGTCCTGATCATAGCCGACGGAACACGCTGTTTGATCCACATGGATGGATTTTGGTTTTGGAATATGCAGCGCCAGTTCGTAGTTGCGATTCTTGGGCATATTCGTATAGGTTCCTTTGCGAGGATAAAGTTCAATACGAATTTCTGAATTGTTTTCCTGGCATGTAATTTTTGTGGTTGCAGCGCAGCCTTTTGTGTAATCCAGCGATATGCCGTCATCTTCATAGAGAGTAAATTGACTATCGCCGCCCGGATAAATATCCAGCAGAATCGTCTCAAATTGTTTTCCGCGGACATGGTCGGTTGGCGGCCACATAGGCAAAATAGCCCCGCTTTTAACAAACAACGCCCCGCCGCAATCTTTAGGGTATTCAATTTTCATGTTAACAGGACCCTGATAAACATTGCCGGTCCAGTAATCAATCCACTTGCCTTCAGGCAAATAGAGGGTATCCGTATAAACCGCGGACAGCAAAAAATCGCCGAGCATATACTGTGTGGTCAGATTTTCACAGGCCGCATCATTTGGATACGCCAACGGCATCGCACGCATTATCGGCATACCGCTCCGGCAGCCGACATGTGCGGTCGAATAAATATAAGGCAATAGCGAATAACGAAGCTTTGCATACTTGCGATAAATTCTTAGTCCTTCCTCGCCCAGAAACCACGGCTGTTGACAGCTTGCCCAGTTATTGTGCTGGCTCCAGGGGACAAGGAATCCAAAGTGGATGCCTGCCGGGCTGCCAGGCCACATATCGCAGGTGGTATTGATATGTCCATTCAGTCCATGTCCGAGCATCCAAACCATCGCCTTAGGGCCTCCGCCATTGTCCCCCATCGTGCTGGCCCCGAACTGCTGTACGCCCGCGTAAGAACCGCAGAAGTGTACCATTGCCCGTTGATGGGTAAACTGCTCAAATCCCTGCTGCATTTGCTTATGGATTAACGTTTGAGTCAGATTATGCATTTGCAAGTCAGATTGTCCATTGAAGTATTTACGGTCAAAATGGGTTTCGACAATTTTCGACGGATCGACTTTGAACGCGGCAACACCCTGATTGACAAATTTTTTCAGATGTTCAAACCATCCTTGTGGAGCATCTTTGGGGAATGTGTCCAATGTGCCTTGCTGTTTGGCAATTTGCCGTTCTTCTTCAATCGTCAGGTCATCGTCAACGCACAGCCACAGCGAAAGGGTAAATCCCATGCGTTCCAGAGCGCCGACCATTGTTCCGTCCTTGCCCATAAAGTCAAACTGCGAAAAACGCTTCAAATCCCACTCTTTTTGATGCGAAAAATCATAGAACTGCTTCATCCATTGCGGCTCAAGACCATAGATATCGCAGGGGATATCATTCTGACGAAATTGCTGGGCATCCTGTAAACATTCATATTGATCCTGAGTAATATTGCCGACAAATGAAAGGCCATAACCCCATATCGGCAGCAAACGCGGTCTGCCGGTTACCTGAGTATATTTATCAATAAGCCCCGCCATACTGTCGGAGACAAATAAAAAGAAATCGATTTCCCCTTGAGGACCCCAGAAAAACACCTCATCATCTTTATAGCTGGCAATATCAAAAAAACTTAAAGCCGGACTGTTAACAAACACACCCCAGCCGGCCGTACTCATCAGGAATGGACACGGCCCTTCGGTTTGTTCAAAACGGGCGTATTTTTTATCGTATCCGTTCATGTCGAAATACTCTGCCCAATTCCGATAGGCATAGCCTCGGTGCTGAATTCGTTCGCCGGATGCCGCTCCCAAGCCATAAAACTTTTCCGAAGCGCCGACCTTGAACACCGCTCCAAAAGGCTCAAGGTTCATCGCATTTTCACTCGCCGCCGCAGCCCCTGAGTCGTTGTTCAGATTTTCCGGTTGGCCGATAATCGTATTTTTTTTGACATAGCCGCTAAGGCACAGGACTTCACTGTCAGGCTGTCCCCGATAAGCGCCAAAGCGATCCACGATCCAGCGCACACGCTCCGTTTTTATATTTTCCTGCTTATCGAGTAATCGAAAACGTTTGACAATCTCTTTGCCCTTGGCATCATACAGCGTCATTTCGCCGGTATGTTTATCAATCGATAAGGAGCCTGCCTCCGTACAAAGCCTAAGCGTATCTTGGGTCTTTTGTTCTATGGTTTGTTTCGTCGCAGGCCAGGTGGAACGAACAATGCCGTACCGCTCCATAATGCTTTCATTAAATTGACCATCCGGCGACACACGCACGCGAAAAAGACCCTCCGCAAGGGATTCAATTCGAAGAACCCCTATTCCCTTTATGGTCAGATCTTCGGCAAACCCCGCGACACTGAGTACCAGGAAAACACTGATGACAAATACCCTATTTCTTTCTAACATTGTTAACATTCCTTATTTGTAATACTTTAGCCATAGGTCGAATACAGCACAAAACCGCCTCTGCCGCAAGTGGTTTCCAGATTTTTTTACATGCGGCAAAAGTGTTATCCTTATTTCAAAAATTGCTGCGTCAGTCGCTGATGCCATTTCACATCGTGCCAGTTTTTAAAATGAGGCTGCACATAGTTGTGCGGCGTCCAGCCCCACATCCCAAATTCAATCGCATCTTCGACAGACTCTTCAGCCCAGCTCAGCAGCCAGGCCCAATCGAGATCCGGATGGTCGCAATAAAACCAGCTTGCCCAGCTTTCGCTGGTCGTCAGCGGCATGCCTTTGCGTTTAGCCCAATCGGAAAAGACCGCCAGTTTCTGGCGTTGTCGGGCACGCAGCATAGGTCTGACGGCAGCAGAGGTCTTTTTACAGCGGTCACTGAATGCTTTATAGCCGCCAGGTTCGCAAAACATCGGCCATTCATCGATGAAGGTGTTGGGTTTTATCATGTCATGAAATCGTGTTCGCTGGAGCCATCGCGGGTCGGCATCTGCCCAAAAATGCACATCGAGACAGTCGAACTCAACGCCCATATCCATCCATCGCGTATCTGCATGTGTTGAGTAGGTAAACCGCAGTTCCGGAAAACGATCTCGGAGCAAGGCAAGTCCGGCGTTGAGGTCAGATTGAATAAAGGCAATTTGCTCAGCCGTCAGGTCTGCCCCAAGTCCCCAGTCCAATCCGGCCTTATCTTTCAGTGTCTTGGCATAGTCAGGGAGAAAATAGGGGACCTCGTTGGCGATATCGACATAGACTAACCCTTCGAAACCGAAGCGTTTTTCCCAGATTTCAAGCATCTGTGCATACATCTGAGCGGCTTCAATGTGTGTCCGCGGCGTTTGCGGGGGCACAGGCCCCATCGCCGCCAGACTGTACCACCAGCAGCTTAGCGTGTAGTGAAGCTTCCGCCTGAGGAGTTTTTCCATAAACTCAATCATCCATAATCCCGCCGGACACTGCATCCCCCGATCTGTGTACCAGGGCATATACGTCAGGTGGGCTTCTGGCCAGACCAGAATCTGTTCAGGATGGTTCAGGTCAATCAGGTGCGGCATGGGATCCAGCCGAACCGTGTTATATCCTCGCTCGATTGTTTCATCGAGAACCTTGTCGTAATCGGCATAAGAACCGCCCGGAATATGCCGGAGAATATAGGCCTGATCCCACATCGCCATAGTCAGGCGTTTTGGGAAAAGACCGTTCCGCATATCGTAACGGTCGCCTTTGCCGGCTTCTTCGGTGTGCTTTTCATTTGTGTTTACAGCAGTTGGAAATTCCATCCGTCAAATCCTCGTATAAGTATTGGGGGCAAACGCTATTTGGTTTCGTCCAGGTTTTTATG
>CAZVXR010000022.1:0-5429 GCA_964630865.1 uncultured Pirellulales bacterium
CGGCGTGGGCAGAGCCCACCCTACGGACTGGCAAAAAAGGCCGATGGCATATTATGGGCGGTTGGTACCTGCAGCCCGACTGCAATATGCCCGCTGGCGAGTCGTTTATTCGACAAATTCTATCAGGTCGTGAGTACTTCAAGAAACATTTCAATGTTACTCCGACGACCGCCATTAACTTTGATCCGTTTGGTCACAGCCGCGGATTAGTGCAAATATTGCTAAATCGGGCTATAATTCATATATGTTTGGCCGGTTATCAGCGACAATTATTCTTACCTTCGAAATTTTAGTTGACGCCGGACAGCCTTCTGATATTGTTAAGTGGACATTTATTATGGAAGGCTTGCAAAACGTAAAATCGTATAGAAGAAAGATAATGAATTAAAAATTATAAAATAAAAAAAGTTATTCGAAAAGCGGGATTGCTATGTCAGTTCTTAAAATACATCTTACTTATGCCTGCACTGCGTCATGTGATCACTGTAGATTTAACTGTACCTGCAATGATGGGGCGACAATTGCCCCTGATCTCGTCATAGATTGTGTCAACACGCTGAAAAAACTGAATGGGTTACAACTGGTCATATTAATGGGCGGCGAGCCGGGCATGTTCCCCAAATTGACAGAGAGCTTGACCGTTGAAATCTCAAAAATTGGTGTGGATGTGAGAATCGAGACTAATGCCTCTTGGGCCACTGATGATGAGTCTGCTATGCGGTTCCTTGAACCAATCTATAGATGTAATGCGTCTTTAATGCTTAGTCTTGATGCATGGCATGAACCATATATACCATTTGATCGAGTAATGAGGGCAATAAATATAAGTGAAAAATTTGGTGGCCGTTATTGTTTGGAAGCAGCGTATCTGGAGTACCCGGCTTGTTGGCATGAAAAGGATAAAAGAACAATGGCCATGCTGAAGGAAGCGATGGCACAGGTCGGCAAAGTGCCTGAAGTGTATCAGGGAACCATGTTATTCAATGGGCGAGCTGCACGGAAACTTGCGCACCTTGTTTCGGCAGGGAGAGGCATTCCGAATGAAACTTGCACTAAAGTTCCTTGGTGGTTCAATGGTGAATTAGATACCATTGAGCTTCTGGAACTTGATCCATATGGTAACTTGAGTAAAGGATGCGGGATTTCAATTGGGAATATCAAAAAGAAATCTTTAGTATCCATAATTGAGGATTACGATGCGAGAAAAAATCCGGTTTTTGCCGCCTTGATGACGGGAGGACCTTTGGCATTGGCGATAGAGGCTCAAAAATATGGATATTGTTTGAAGAAAAATTATGCGGACAAGTGTCACCTCTGTCAGGAATCGCGTGAGGCCTTGCTGACGCGCTATCCAGAAATCCTTATGCCCATGCAACACTATCATAGCGAAAATAAATGCCATTAGAATATGGAATACTCTCATGACAACTGGCACAGTCGGTAGGGTGGACTCTGCCCACGCGGATTTTTGGTCATTCCGAATGCATGTGAGGAATCTGTTGACTCAGCAAAATTCCACTTCTTGAGTTCTGGAGTTTTTGAGTTTATTTATCCTGTAAATAATGTCATCCTCTCGCAGGCGGGGACCCATATAAATTTTTCTCCCTAATTTTCAAATTCTCCTTGAACTTGTTCGGCGTATGTTCGTATAATGATCCGCAGGTGTGGGAGAAAAATCCCACATAAAAGATAAACCGGACATAAAAAAGGAGGAATTTGGAAATGACCTTACTACTTGATTATCTTCATGGGCTTAATGGGCTTCATGGTAAAAAAACAAAACGAACCCAATTCCCCCATTTTTCAGCAAATTTCAAGGGTCACCAAAACATGTATACCTGTATTCCTGTATACTTGCATACCTGTTTCATCAAAACGACCCCAATTTCTGCTGGAAGCTGGTTGCTGGCCGCTGGAAGCTATTTTCGCAAAACGAACCCAATTCCCCCATTTTTCAGCGAATTTCAAGGGTCACCAAAACATGTATACCTGTATTCCTGTATACTTGCATACCTGTTTTGTCAAAACGAACCCATTTTAAAGTGGCAAATAAAAAAGGGCGGGTTTTTAGCCCGCCCCGATGTGCAAAATTTCAGGATGCCTCTATCGCAATTTTCAGAGCTTCTTCGGCCTTGCTGACAAAGACGAACGTCATTCCATTTTTCGCTTCTTTGGGGACTTCGACCATGTCTTTCTCATTGCGTTTCGGGAGAATGACGGTCTTGATGCCGGCCTGTTTGGCGGCTAAGATTTTTTCTTTCAGTCCGCCGATGGGCAGCACCAGTCCTTTGAGCGTGATTTCGCCGGTCATTGCGACATCCGGCCGGGCGGCCTTGCCGAGCATCAGCGAAACCAGCGAGGTAAAGATGGCAACGCCCGCACTGGGTCCGTCTTTGGGCACAGCGCCTGCGGGGACATGAATATGGTAGTCGAACTTGGCGAGGTCTTTAGATGAAATACCAAGGGCTTCGCTGTTGGATTTGACGACCGAGTAGGCCGCCTGTGCGCTTTCTTTCATGACGTCGCCGATTTGTCCGGTGAGCTGAAGCATTCCTTTGCCGGGCATTCTGGCGGTTTCGACGAAGAGAATTTCGCCGCCGGTTGGGGTGTAGGCAAGTCCCGTAACCACGCCGGGCAATCCTGCTCGCTGGGCGATCTCGGATTCGAATTTAATCGGCCCGAGGATTTCGGCCAGCCGATTCGGTAGGATGGCCAGTTTGCGAGCCTTCCGTTCGGCGATTTTTGCGGCGGCAAAACGGCAGACGGATGCGATGGTTCGCTCCAGATTGCGGACGCCGGCTTCGCGCGTGTAACTATCGATAATCGCTTCAAGCGATTCATTGGGGATGATAAGCTGTATTTTCTTAAGTCCGTGTTCTTTCATCTGCCGCGGGACAAGGTATTTCCGGGCGATACGGAGTTTTTCTTTGATGGTATAGCCGGACAGTTCAATAACTTCCATTCGGTCGGTTAATGCCGGCGGTACCGGCTCCATATAATTGGCCGTACCGATGAACATCACGCTGGACAAGTCGAACGGCTGGTCGAGGTAATGGTCGCTGAAACTGTTATTTTGTTCCGGGTCGAGAACTTCAAGCATCGCCGAAGCAGGGTCGCCGCGAAAATCCTGACCAATTTTGTCGAGTTCATCGAGCATAAAGACAGGATTTTTAGACCCGCACTTGCGAAGTTCCTGCAGAATGCGTCCGGGCATCGCGCCGATGTAGGTTCTGCGGTGGCCGCGAATATCGGCTTCGTCGCGGATGCCGCCGAGCGAGATACGAACAAATTTGCGTCCCATTGAACGCGCGATGGATTTGCCGAGGCTGGTCTTGCCGACGCCAGGCGGGCCGACAAAGCACAGGATAGGGCTTTTACCTGCGGGATTGAGTTTTCGCACAGCCAGAAATTCGAGAATCCGGCGTTTAATCTTATCCAGACCGTAATGGTCGTGATTGAGGACTTTTCGCGCACGGCCAATATCCAGAATATCATCCGTTTTGACTGCCCAGGGCAATTCGCAGACCCAGTCGAGATACGTTCGGATCACGCCATAATCCGGTGAGCCCTGATGCGTTTTGGTCAGTCGGTCCAGTTCACGCATCGCCTCTTTTTCCACAGCGTGCGGCATTTTTGCCTTGTGAATCTTATCCTTGAGTTCTTTGAGTTCCTCGCTTTTGCGGTCGTCCTGGCCCAATTCGGCCTGGATGGCCTTAAGTTCTTCCTGGAGATAGTATTCGCGCTGATTTTTCTCAATCGAGTCGCGAACCTGCCCCTGGATTTTATGGCTTAATTCCAGTACTTCAAGCTGGTTGGCCAATTCAAGGGAGATTTGCTCCAGACGTTTGCCCGCATCCGGTTCTTCAAGCAGTTGCTGTTTTTCGGCAATCGGAATATTCAGCGTCGCAGCCAGAAAATCGCCGAGACTGGACGGGTCTTGAATATTTTCCAACAGCATGGATGCTTCTTCGGGGACATTAGGACTTAACGCAATAACCCGGCTGGCGGTATTGCGGACGTTGACAACAAGAGCTTTGAGTTTTTTGGTCATCCGTGTACGAATAGGAATTGCTTCGACACGGGCTTTGATATAGGGGTCTGTCTGGAGAAACTCTACAATTTTAAATCGCGTAATGCCGTGGACGATGATGTTGACCGAACCTTGCGGCATGCGGATGATTTTTAGTACTGACGCGGCGGTTCCGACATCGTATAAATCAGTCGGTTTCGGATCTTCTGTGTCTGGATTTTTTTGAGCGACAAGGCCGAAAATGGTTTTTTGCGGCTCGATGTCCGCGATGAGCTTTTTGCTGCGATCCCGCCCGACGGCAAGGGGCATTACCGTTCCCGGATACGCTACGGCGCTGCGAATCGGCAAAATGCCGATAATCTCCGGCAGGCGAAATTCCTGTTCATTTGCGTGTTTAGTTTTTTGAGCGTCCATTGCCCCATCCAATTCAATCATTTCCATCAGTCGCATTATTATATAGAATATCCTTAAATCGGGAAAACCATCCCCGCCAGAGTATTTTGTATTTCTGATTCAAAACCGGCAGAAGTGTACTCGATTTATACAAGGCTGAAAAGAAAAAAGTGAAAAAGCGTCAAACTGACCGAAAACCTCTTGCAAGACGCCAAAAAGTCGTTATACTTTTTGCCTCTGTCACAGGTTTAAGGCCTGTACGAGGCGGCGTAGCTCAGGGGTAGAGCACGGGATTCATAAGCCTGTGGTCAGTGGTTCAAATCCACTCGCCGCTATTTTTGTTGGGTCGAACGAGATATTACGGCCTAACCGTGGCGGAAATAGCTGTTTTCTGTCGCCCCCATCGTCTAGAGGCCTAGGATATCGGGTTCTCATCCCGGAAACAGGGGTTCGAATCCCCGTGGGGGTAGTTCAAAAAACTTAGCATGTTTTGTGAATGCTAATGCCAGTTACAACAAAGATTTGCATCGTCAACGCTGAAATCAGCAAGCTTTATGTCACCTATCGCATGTCGCATTGAATTTACCGCAACCCTATGTTGGTAAAGGTGTTGTGCGAGTTCGACAATGTTTGATGGTGTATTGCCGCTTTTTATAGACAGTACCGGCGATGGTGTGGATAATACAAGCCTGTATTAATCTGGCGGCCATAAAAAATGAAAGGGATTTTATGAAAAGAGTATTGCGACATTCAATTTCTATATTTCTGTTCGTGACGGCAGCTTGTTGGTTCAGTACCAGTGCGAATGCCTCTATGGAATCGGTTCCGGATTTTAATAGCACGAAATTAACCGGAGACTGGGGCGGTGAACGCACAAAACTTGCCGAGCAAGGCATCACCTTTGACATTACAGCTACTCAGTATTACCAAGGGGTGCTGCATGGCGGAACCAATCAAAGCTGGAAATACGGCGGCTTAATGGATTACCGAGTTCACTTTGATTTTC
>CAZVXR010000023.1:0-2640 GCA_964630865.1 uncultured Pirellulales bacterium
AAAAAGAAAAGCCGATTATCGGACGAAATCAGACCTGTTTAGGGGTATTAGAGGTGTTTTTTGCAAACTGATAGCCTGTAAAAGCGCCCAAGGCTCCAAAGGCAACCATTTGTATCGGCAATACCCCGCAAATCGACCGAAACACATACGCAACCGGCCAGTATTGGGTCATTTGCTCCAACGTCGCAGGGCTGGCCGTGTACCGCATCGCAATAAAAACAACGATGGCGACACAGACCGTAGGTATAATATAACTTGTTTTAAAGAAATGGGTTACAGCGTATCCTGCCGCCAAAAATGACAGGCATACCGCAAAGGCTATCTGCCCCTTTCCGGGCTGGCCGATAACGTATCCCAGTTTGGCATCGGCCTGACGGACATCCTGAGCTAAAATGCCAATCAGAAACCAAACCACAGCCACGGTAACAACTACGGAAATCAAAACATCAAAAGGCTTCATCGCGACAGTTAGTTTCTTTACGGAGTCAACTTTTTGTCCACGGCTCTGGAAAAGCCAGCCAGCCAGCACACCAAGCAGTCCGGCGGCGACCAAAATCAGCCAAAAAAAACCTTCCCAGCACAAAATTGCATAGACTTTCTGACGTTCGACAATGCTCGAATTGGTCAAAAGCAAAATCCGCATGTCGCCGGAGGCAAAGACCCAGACAGCCAGTCCGGCTGGAGCGGCCAAAGGAGCCGTCATCGACCCCTTTGGCCAGCTTACTATATATGCCGTTAAACCAGAAGCGAAAGCCAGCCCGCAAAGGATCAGCAATTCACCGGGATTAATCATATTATCAACTAAGCAAATGGCGCCAAGCGGATCTTCAGGCCGAACTAACGGCCAGCCAACCCAGCCGACCAGCACCACGCCAATCAGCAGTGAAGCGACCGCCCGTGCCCGAGTCAGCCAATGGACATTAAACAGGCTCAGCAGCAGATACACCGCCGCCAGCCCGCCGCCAACCCGTACTAAGATGTCGTAACTTAATGCCATAAAGGTCTTTCCAGAGGCCGCAGAGTATCAGCACGCCCCCGACTGGTCAAGACAATTCGGATGCTTAGACTTTCGGATAGCCGCCCAGATATTCGGTCTTGGGCAAAGCCCCGCACAGCGGCGCGGCGTACTCGACAAACGCCGGCGTCATGCCGTTGCCGTCCTTGTTGATATATTCATCCGGCACAGACTTGGTCTTTTCAGCAACATTGGCTAAGTTCGTACGGAAGTATTCCACACCGTACTTGGCGCCGTTGCCGGTACGTTTCATCGCCACCGAGCCATTGTCTTCTTTCATCGCAAACTGCACCGCCTTGCGTCCGCACTCGCGGGCTTCGACAACATCCGTTTCCGACTGCAACCCGGCAAAGCTCCGCTGCAAGTAACCGAACGTATCGGCGCGGACGCGCTTGATATTCAGCTTGCTCTTAATCTGCCCGGACAGGAAATCTGCCAGCGCCCCTGTACCCGAAAGCTGCACGTTGCCGTGTGAATCGCGTTCGGCGTTGGCGGCCAATTTTTCCGCCCAGGTGACATGATCTACATCGCCGATGCCTTCGCTGGCGGCGATCACGCAGCGGCCGAGCTTCTTGTACACCGCATCCACATCGCTAAGGAACTTATCCATCGTAATCGGCCGTTCGGGGACATAAACCAGATGCGGGCCGTCGTCATCCCGCTGTTTGCCCAGCGCCGCCGCTCCGGTCAAAAACCCGGCATGGCGACCCATAATCACGTCAATCTTTACACCCGGCAATGCCCGGTTGTCCAGATCATCGCCCATCACCGCGCACGCGACAAACTTGGCCGCAGTGCCGAAACCGGGGCAATGGTCGGTTACCAGTAGATCGTTGTCGATGGTTTTCGGGACGTGGAACGCCCTGAGGTCATAACCTGCCTGCTCGGCCATCGAATTGATGATGTAGCAGGTGTTGGCGCTGTCGTTGCCGCCGATATAGAAAAAATACCGAATGTCGCGTTTCTTGAATACGTCCAGAATCTGCTGGCAGTATTCCGCATTCGGCTTATCACGGCTGGAACCTAAGGCCGACGACGGCGAACCGGCAACGATCTCGAGCGTGTCGATGGACAGCTTTTTCAGATCGACGAAGTGTTCTTTCTTAATCCCCGATACGGCATGAATTGCCCCGTACAGGTTGGTAATCTCTTTGCATTTGACGGCTTCTTCGATCACGCCGACCAGAGATGCGTTGATAACACCGGTTGGCCCGCCGGACTGACTGACGATTGCATTTGCCATAAACTACCTTTCAAGACTCGATTTAACTTGTTTTCCGTTTGATTGTTCCCGCTAAAACGGGGCAATTATACAAAACGACCCCCAATAATCAAGCCAAAACCCCCAGCTTTCAAACCGGCCCGCTTTGGACCAGGATACAATTATATCCCTTCCAGCCAATGTTGAGCAAAGATAGAATAATCCACCAAATTGACCATCCCGGAACTATCCAAATCCACTCCGCCGCAATAATTGTTGCCTAAGCTGCAGTCATCCATCAGCCACCGCCCGACAAAATAATCCAAATCCTCCACCCACACCCCATCCGGACACACAAAATCCCCATCAACAGATTCCCAACCCAGACGCGGATAATTGAATCCATCAACACACATCCGCCAAA
>CAZVXR010000024.1:0-3456 GCA_964630865.1 uncultured Pirellulales bacterium
TTTACAGGTCAGTTCGCACGAAACCGTATCTAATCCAAAATTGCCGAACGTAAAGACTTTCGTTATAACCTGCCGCTTCCGCCGCAAAAAGGCGTTCGAGCGTGCCAGCAGTTCTTTGATACTGAATGGCTTGGTAACATAATCATCTGCGCCGAGATTTAGCCCCAAAATCACATCCGACTCTTCGCCTTTGGCCGTCAGCATAATAATTGGCATTTCCAGCTTTTCCTTGCGAATCAGCCGGCAGATTTCATACCCGTTGACCTTCGGCAGCATAATATCCAGAATAATCAGGTTGGGTTTGGCGTCGAGAGCGATCTCCAGCCCCTTTTCCCCATCTGCCGCGACAAGCACAGTGTATCCCTGCTGGACGAAGTTATCCCTAAGTCCTCGCAGCATTGCCGCATCATCTTCGATAATTAATACGGTTTCCACTCTATCGTACCTCTACTTTGCGATCATTTGTCATGGTCGTCTGGTTAGAAGGCCGCCAATAAAAAAACCGAATCCCAAAACGTGTTGGCAGTGTGGACAAATATACATAACTTCTTTCTTTATGAAACCTTTGACTTGCCTTATCACCTCCTGAACTTCACCGCCTTTATATTCAAGCGTGACATCTTTTTGACAATGCGGGCATTTTCCCATACTGACCCTTTCTATTCAATCACTATTGGAATTTTTATAATAAACACACTTCCACTTCCAACTTTGCTCTCGACCTCAACCGTCCCTTTATGAGCATCGACGATATATTTGACGATGCTCAGGCCCAGCCCGCAGCCTTCGGCCCGGCGGGCCAGCGAACTGTCGACCTGATAAAATTTGTCAAAAATCCGCCGGATCTGCCGCCGTGTCATCCCGATACCGTTATCTTTAACCGCAAAACAAACACATCCATTCTTACTCTGCCCGGAATCCCGATATACATTTAACTCAATTTGCTTGTTGTCGCCTGAATACTTACAGGCATTATCCAGCAAATTTATCACCGCCGTGACCATTGCATCCTTGTCTGCATATATAGTGGGCAATTCGGGACTCACTGTTACCGAAAATCCGCAATGATTTGCGTTTAATTTGGTCTGCACCGCTTCAACGGCGGCCGAGGCGATATCGGCCGGGCTAACAGACGCAAAATCAAACACCTGCTTGCCCCGCTCCATCCGCGAAAAGGTCAGAAAGCTATCGATCATCCGGCTGAGCCGATGATTTTCCCGACTGATTAGCTCCAGATACTCCCGGCATTGCTGCTGATTGGTGTAATTGCCTTCCAGCAGCGTATCAACCAGCAGCCGCATCGACGACAGCGGCGTTTTCAGTTCGTGCGTCACCGTTGCGACAAAATTATTCTTCATCGTATTGAGCCGCGCCTGATGCAGAATCTCCCGCCCTACCAGAAACACCAGCCCCATCATCAACCCTATAACCAGAACCGACGACCAGATATAAACCATCCGCTGATGGTCCGCGGCGACTTGGAAAGGATCGGCATGGTCAAAATAAAGTTCCAGTTTCCAGCCATTTGAAAAGGCGCCAAAGTCGGATACCACAAAAGGAGTTTTTTGCGATGAGGATTGCCCATAAACCACGCGATTCAGATTGTCATATAAGATTAACTGTGTGCCGCGAATCGAGAATTCTTTGAACAGATGCTCTATGGAGGCAATAAGATTGTCTTTTGTTTTTATGAAAAAGATGGCATATTTGTCTGCGGGTATGCGCAGAACAAACAAGTTGGGCTGTTCTGGAATGGCAAACCACGTTTCGCCAGGCTGATCCTTAGGGTTGGGTTGAGCCTCAAAAAAATCGGCGCAAGTCATTGCGAGGGTTTCGGTTTGAATGATAGTGGTTGCAATTGCGATTTCGTTGGTTAAATTATACTGTCCTCGAAATTTCGGAGCGATGTCCAGTATCTTATTCAGTGCCCATACGGTTGTCTCGGAGGGATACATTTCCCATGGCGTGTACCATGCGCCAAGATCGGTAAACATTCCACCGTCTGAATAGACATCCTTGTGTTCGGCCAAAAGCTCAACGCATTTGACTCGCAGCATCGCAACCTGTGTAGGGGACAGTTTGCTTCGAATGGTTCTGTCCTGCGACCGAAGTATGGTATGCATCAATTCCATTGCGTCTGCAAGTCGTCCTGATTTTGCAAGACAGCGAATTTGTCCGGTTAAAGCTTCAAACAAACTCCCAATTGACTGGTTGGGGTCAGCAGCGGTCTGATATATTTTGAGCGCCTGCTCAAATTCGCCTTTTTGTTCCAATGCAAATGCGGTCGAAACGGAATCAGAAAATCCAGCCATCGTCTCAACAGGTTGTATCGGATAAATCAGGTTACTGTTGCTGTCATAGATCACAACACTGTCTGCATCTTGTTTGATGGCATTAAGCCACAAAAGAATATCTGGTTTTTCAGCAAGATGGATGGCCTTGCGATAGTTTTCTTTCTGTACGGTGAGCGTCTTGTTCAGATCGGCTTTTAATCCCTCAATTCCCTCGTTGCAGATTTCAAGCAGTTTCTGCCGCACAGCCAGCCGTTCATTCCGTACCGCTGTCGTCATGAACCACAACAGGCAAACGGTAGGCAGTATCACCGCCGCTGCCAGCAGTGATACCACCCACCCGATTTGATTGGAATCTTTGTTTTTCAACGATTTTCCATTCGTTATTTGATGAAATATCCCGACACTCGCCATTGACCGTCGCTATCGAGCATCGGCGTTACGGTTTCAATCGCATCTTTCTTGTTTTCAAAAGATGCTTTAAACTGAATGATCACGTATTCACCATCCGGTCCGCCGGGAACCTGCTGAGTATAATTCTGCGAAAGTACTTCACGCGAGATCAAATCACCAAGCGGACTGCGAACGGTTTTTGCCGAAGTTTTCCATTGATCTTTAGTTACAGCCTTTTTGAAAAGAGAGGCCGCGTCATTCCAGCTTTCAGCATATTGGCCGTTGTCAAGCAAAGCAAGCCACCCTTTGGCGGCATCAACTGCTTTTTGAATAAGTTTTTCCTGTTCTGTCAGCATTTTTTTCGTTTTTTCAAGTCCTTCTTTTGCCTCCTGATTGTCCGGCTCGGCTTTCAACCACATTTCATAATACTTCACCGCATTGGGATAATCTCCCCGTTCCATATAGACCTGTGTCAGTCCGCTAAGCGATGCCGTCGCTCCGGGTTGAGCCTTGACGGCCTTTTCCCACCATTGGATGGTTTGATCTTTGTCGTCCTGGCCGTGGGCAATCCATCCTAAGCCGTTCAACGCGGCTGAATTCTTCGGATTCAGTTCTACACATTTTTCAAAGGATGCTTTGGCGTTATCCTTTTTGCCCTGATTGAGCTGCGCCCAGCCCAATCCCTGATACGCTCCGTCATTGGTCGGGTCGGCGGCCACAGCTTCCTCAAACTTCTTTTCCGCCTCAGCCAGCTTGCGCTCCCCCCAGAGCT
>CAZVXR010000025.1:0-22948 GCA_964630865.1 uncultured Pirellulales bacterium
GTGCTATTAAGCAGGTCGCCAGTGCAAGGTTTGGTGTCACAATAAATTATCTTGCCCACGCAAAAGAACTCCAGATTAAAATAGCACAGGGTGCAAAACCAGGCGAAGGCGGACAGTTACCCGGCCATAAGGTAACAGAAGAGATCGCCAGGCTTCGACACTCAACTGCCGGAGTAACGCTGATATCGCCTCCTCCACATCACGATATATACTCGATTGAAGACTTGGCGCAGTTGATATATGACCTCAAGTGCAGCAATCCTTCGGCGAAAGTTTCAGTTAAGCTGGTATCCGAAGTCGGCGTTGGCACGATAGCTGCCGGCGTCTGCAAGGGTAACGCCGACGAAGTCCTCATTAGCGGACACGACGGCGGCACCGGTGCAAGTCCGCAGTCATCGATCAAACATGCGGGAGGTCCATGGGAACTGGGGCTTGCAGAAACTCAGCAGGTTCTGGTATTGAATGGTTTACGCAATCGGATTCGTGTACAGGTGGATGGGCAGCTGCGAACCGGGCGGGATGTGGCAATTGGCGCGTTGCTCGGCGCCGAGCAGTTTGGCTTTGGCACCGCCCCTCTGGTTACAATGGGTTGTACGCTGTTGCGTCGCTGTCATGATGGCGCCTGCACCTATGGCATTGCCACGCAGGAGCCGGAATTGCGTAAGCGTTTCGGCGGAAAACCTGAATATATTATGCGATATATGATGTTTGTAGCCGAAGAAGTGCGTCAGATCATGGCGCAGTTGGGTTTCCGTAAGTTTGAAGATATGGTCGGACGTGCCGACAAACTGTGTACGAAAAAGGCAATTGAACATTATAAGGCGAAAGGACTGGATTTTTCGAAGATCCTTTATATGCCCGAAATCAAGAATCTGGATGCGATTCGCTTGACCCGGTCGCAGGTTAATCAGCTTGGCGATCATCTGGACTGGAAACTGATTGAGCAATGCAAATCCGCAATTGAAACCCGGCAGAAAGTTGCTTTTGAAATGCCGATACGCAATATCAACCGCACGGTAGGAACAATTTTGAGCAATCGGATAACTCAGAAGTATGGGCTTGCCGGATTGCCGAATGATACGATTGATATTATGTTTCGCGGTTCGGCCGGGCAGAGTTTTGGCGCGTTTCTGACCAAAGGGGTAACGCTTCGGCTGGTCGGCGAAAGCAACGACTATCTGGGTAAAGGGCTTTCGGGCGGTCGAATTATTGTCGAAACTCCCCCGGAATCACCCTTTATGGCACACGAAAATATTGTTGTCGGCAATACGCTGCTGTATGGCGCTACTGAAGGCGAAGTGTTTATCAATGGGATGGCCGGCGAACGCTTCTGTGTTCGAAATAGCGGAGCGACGGCCGTGGTTGAGGGCGTCGGTGATCACGCCTGCGAATATATGACTGGCGGATTAGTTGTTGTTCTGGGTAAAACGGGTTACAACTTCGCGGCCGGAATGTCCGGCGGCATTGCGTATGTCCTCGACGAAATACAGCTGTTTGATACCTTGTGCAACCTGGATATGGTGGATTTGGAAAATGTCTGGCGACAGGAAGATAAAGATCTGTTGTTCAAGTTGATTAGTCAGCATGAAAAATTGACCCGCAGCAGTCGTGCTGCACGTATTCTCAATGCGTGGCCGGACATGGTTGGACGGTTCGTCAAAGTGATTCCAATTGATTATCGTAAGGCTCTTGAGCGGATGCGAGAACGCGAACGTCGAGCGACTGAGCAGACCCCGGCAACCGAGGAGGTGTTCCATGGCTAAAACAAAAGGTTTTCTAGAATTTCAGCGTCAATCGACCGAGTATCGTCCGGTTGATGTGCGCATTCAGGATTATAAAGAGATTGAAATTCCTTTAACGCCGGAAGCGTTAAGACAGCAGGCGTCGCGATGTATCGACTGCGGCATCCCATTTTGTCACGGTACGGGTTGTCCGGTGCGGAATATCATTCCTGAGTTTAACGATCTGGTTTATCAGGGTCGTTGGCGACAGGCGTGTGAAATCCTACATGCGACCAATAATTTGCCGGAGATTACCGGTCGGGTATGTCCGGCTCCCTGCGAGACGTCCTGTACATTGGCTATCAATGATAAGCCGGTAACGATTCGGCACATCGAGTATCAAATAGTTGAGCGGGGCTTTGCCGAAGGCTGGATAAAGCCTCAGCTTGCTCAGACCAAAACTGGAAAATCCGTTGCTGTCATTGGCTCCGGTCCGGCGGGACTTTCCGCCGCTCAGCAGTTGGCTCGTGCTGGCTACGACGTAACCGTGTTCGAAAAAGATGAAAAACCCGGCGGACTGCTCCGATATGGTATTCCGGATTTCAAACTCGAAAAATGGATTATCGACCGTCGTTTGGAACAGATGAAAGCCGAGGGCGTTAAATTTCACAACGGCGTCAATGTGGGCGTTGATATTTCAGCTCATTATCTACAGACGTTGTTTGATGGGATATGTATCACTATGGGGGCCGGCAAGCCCCGTGATTTAACGGTTCCCGGTCGCGATCTTGGCGGAATCCACTTCGCGATGGAATTGCTTTGGCAGCAGAATAAAACTACAGTAGACGAGTCGTTTGATGTATCCAAACGGATTGACGCCAAAGGTAAAAATGTTCTGGTTATCGGCGGCGGCGATACTGGCAGCGATTGTATCGGTACCTCGCGTCGGCATGGCGCCAAATCGATTACGCAGATAGAAATTCTGCCGCAGCCGCCGCAGGATATTCCGCAGGATACGCCCTGGCCGATGTGGCCGCGACAAATGAGAACCTCGTCGTCTCAGGCCGAAGGCTGCAATCGGATGTGGAGTATCGCCACCAAGAAATTTGTAGGCGACACAACTGGCGTCAAAGAAGTCCATATCTGCATAGTGGACTGGAAACAGGAAAAAGGGGCGTGGATTATGACCGAAGTCCCCGGTTCTGAAACGGTCATAAAAGCGGAATTGGTATTGCTGGCGATGGGCTTTGTTCATGTTGAGCACAACCAGTTGATAACTGATTTAAAACTGGAGTTAGACACTCGCGGAAACATCAAAGCCAATCGCTATCAAACGAATGTTCCGAGGGTTTTTGCCGCTGGTGACGCCATCAGCGGAGCTTCATTGGTCGTCCGGGCGATTGACAGCGGAAGACAGGCCGCCGAGGCGATTGACGCCTGGTTCAAGAAAAAAGGATAATCTCCAAAGGAATGCAGACGATGGCGATACGGATAGCGCTGGTACAGTGTAATGCCGCGGTGGGAGACCTCCGTGGCAATGCTGCGTTGGTGCGCCGCTATGCCGCACAGGCTCAGTCTAAAGGTGCCGATGTCGTTGTTTTTCCCGAGATGTGTCTTTGCGGCTATCCGCCGGAAGATTTGCTTTTACGCCCCCGATTTTTAAGCGATACGTTTCAAACGCTCGGCCAGTTGGCCTGCGGATGGGAAGGTCCTGCGATGATGGTCGGTTTTGCCGAATGGCAGGGCGACCACGTCTGCAATTCAATGGCGGTCATACAGAACGGAAAAATCGTGGCAATTTACCGTAAGGGGCTATTGCCCAATTACGGTGTATTTGATGAAAAAAGATACTTTGTTCCCGGCAGTGAGCCTGTGGTATTCGAATATAATGGGTTCCGTCTAGCGCTAACCATTTGCGAGGATATGTGGGATATTGACTGGCTCGAACGGTTTCTTAATGGTCGACAATTCGATGCGATAGTCAATATCTCTGCCTCGCCGTTTCACGCCGGCAAGATCGCCCAGCGTCAGGAAATTGTAGGGCGATGTGCCGGGCGGTTTCAAAAGCCGGTTTTCTATTGTAATCTTGTCGGCGGCCAGGATGAACTGGTCTTTGATGGGCACAGTCTGATTGCCGATGAAACAGGTGTGATACTTGCACAGGCAAAGGCTTTTGAGGATGATATTCTCTATGTCGATCTGGACAAGGCAAATCAAAAAGTCTCCGTTAAAATCGTATCCGCAGCGGCGCCGGGCCTTAACGATCCTGTCGCGGAAGTGTATCAGGCGCTCGTTACAGGAACACGGGATTACGTCTGCAAAAACGGTTTTCGCAAAGCGATGATAGGTCTTAGCGGCGGTATTGACTCCGCGTTGACGGCGGCGATAGCTGTAGACGCTCTCGGCAGTGAAAACGTTGTCGGCGTTACCATGCCCTCGCGGTTTAACCTTGCCGAAACGCGCGACGACGCTCGACGGTTGGCTGAAACCCTCGGTATTGAATTCTACAGTCTGCCGATTGAGAGTATTCTTAAGGAATTCAGTACAACGCTGTCTTCTGTGCCGGATTGGAATGAACAGGGGTTAGCTTATGAAAATCTGCAAGCCCGCATCCGCGGCAGTATGATGATGTCGCTGTCGAATCAGAAAGGCTGGCTGGTCTTGACGACGGGTAACAAAAGCGAAACCGCTGTCGGCTATTGTACGTTGTACGGCGATACAGCGGGGGGTTTTGCGGTAATTAAAGACGTACCGAAAACGCTGGTTTATCAATTGAGCGACTATGTCAACCGCACTGCCGGATGCGAGCGAATACCCCAGAGCATTATTGATCGTATTCCGACTGCGGAGTTAAGAGCCAATCAAAAAGACAGTGATTCGCTGCCAGAATATGACATTCTCGACCGGATATTGCAAGGTTATATCGAACAGGAAAAATCTCCCTCGGAATTGATTGTCGAGGGGTTTCCCGAACAGACTGTCCAGCGGATATTTCGGCTGGTCGATTTGGCGGAATATAAACGCCGGCAATGTCCGCCGGGAATCAAGATTACACCGCGAGCGTTCGGTAAAGATCGGCGGATGCCGATTACCAATAAGTACATCCTGGAATGTCCACATGAACAGTCCAACTCTTAACTTGATTTTATAAGGAATGCCAAAAAATGCCAAAACGCAATGACATCAAAAAAGTTCTGATTATCGGATCTGGCCCCATTATCATCGGGCAGGCCTGTGAATTTGATTATTCGGGAACACAAGCCTGTAAAGCTCTACGCAAACTCGGCTACAAAATCGTACTTGTTAATTCCAATCCCGCAACGATTATGACCGATCCGGGAATGGCAGATGCGACCTACATTGAGCCGTTGAATGTCAATTCGCTGGAGAAAATCATTGCCAAAGAGAGACCCGATGCCCTACTGCCGAATCTGGGAGGGCAGACTGGCTTGAACCTGTCGTCGGAATTGGCGAAGAAAGGCATCCTGGAAAAATACGGCGTACAAATCATCGGTGTCAAGCAAGACGCTATCGAACGTGGAGAGGATCGGCAGGTGTTCAAAGACACCATGACTTCGCTGGGTATCGAAACGCCGAAAAGCGAAATTGTTTATAATTTTGAACAGGCCGAACAGGTTGTCAAATCAATTGGTTTGCCTTGTGTTATCCGTCCTGCCTATACGATGGGCGGCACTGGCGGTGGATTGGTCTATAATATGGATGAATTTCGTACCATCGTCAGCCGTGGGCTTTCAGCCAGTATTGTAAAGCAGGTCTTGATTGAAGAATCCGTTGAGGGTTGGGAAGAACTGGAACTGGAGGTCGTTCGTGATGCTAAAGGACAAAAAATAACAGTCTGTTTCATCGAAAATATCGACGCGATGGGCGTCCATACGGGTGATTCGTTTTGCTCAGCTCCCATGCTTACGATTGATCCGAAATTACAGAAGAAACTTCAGGATTATTCGTATGCGATTGTCGAGGCTATCGGCGTCATCGGAGGAACAAATGTCCAGTTTGCCCACGATCCTGGAACCGGCAGGGTGGTCGTCATTGAAATTAACCCGCGAACCTCACGATCCTCGGCGCTGGCATCGAAGGCGACGGGCTTTCCTATTGCGATGGTTTCGGCGTTGCTGGCAGGCGGATTGACGCTGGATGAAATTCCTTATTGGCGGGATGGCACGCTGGAAAAATATACTCCGTCTGGAGATTATGTTGTGATAAAGTTTGCCCGCTGGGCATTTGAAAAGTTCCGAGGTATCAAAGATCAGCTTGGTACACAAATGCGCGCCGTCGGCGAAGTAATGAGCATTGGCAAGACGTATAAGGAAGCGTTTCAAAAGGCGATTCGCTCATTGGAAAACAGCAGGTATGGTCTTGGTTTTGTCCAAGACCTTAATAAAAAATCACTGGATGAATTGATGGCGATGCTTGCGGTTCCCACCAGTCAGCGGCAGTTTGTGATGTACGAGGCGCTTCGCAAAGGTGCTGATGTCGAAGAACTGCACCGCAAAACCTATATCAAGACGTGGTTTATTCAGCAAATGAAAGAACTGGTTGAGTTGGAGCAGGAAATCCTGAAATTCAAGAGTAAATCATTGCCGGATAAACTCCTGATTCAGGCCAAAAAAGATGGATTTGCCGACAAATATTTGGCTCAATTGTTAAATCTGTCCGAAAAGGAGATTCGTCAAAAACGTCTTGCAGCGGGAATTACGGAAGCTTGGGAGCCGGTTCCGGTTAGCGGCGTAGAAAATGCTGCCTATTACTACTCGACCTATAATGCTGCCGACAAAGTGGCGGTCAGTGACCAGAAGAAAGTGATGGTTCTCGGCGGGGGTCCAAACCGTATCGGTCAGGGTATTGAATTTGACTATTGCTGCGTTCACGCGGCCTTTGCCCTGCGGGATATGGGGTATGAAACCATTATGGTCAACTGTAACCCCGAAACTGTTTCGACGGACTATGATACTTCTGATAAGCTGTACTTTGAGCCCCTGACGGTTGAAGATGTGCTGCAAATTTACAACAAAGAAAAACCAGAGGGCGTTATTGTTCAGCTTGGCGGCCAAACCCCGCTCAATATTTGCAAGGAACTCGAACAGGCTGGCGTGAAAATCCTCGGCACATCCACAGAATCAATTGATCTGGCTGAAGACCGCGACCGTTTTCGCAAGGTAATTAAGAAATTGGATATCCCTCAGCCAGCTTCCGGAATGGCAAGTAATCTCCGGGATGCTCTTGCAATTGCCGGTCGGATTGGTTATCCGTTGATGGTTCGACCTTCCTATGTGCTTGGCGGACGTGGTATGGAAGTCGTCTATGACGAACAGATGCTGACCCGGTATGTCAATGCTGCGGTTGATATTTCCCCGGATCGTCCGATTTTGATCGACAAGTTCCTCGAAAATGCTCTTGAGGTCGAAGCCGATGCCATTTCCGATGGCAAGGAAGCATTTATTCCGGCCATTATGGAGCATATCGAACTGGCGGGTATCCATTCCGGGGACTCAGCCTGCGTCCTGCCGCCGGTATCCATCCCGCAAAAGCATCTAAAGACGATTGAAGACTATACCAAAAAGATCGCCACGGAATTGAAAGTTTGCGGACTGATTAACATCCAATACGCCATTGCCGGCGATAAGGTCTATATTCTGGAAGCCAATCCTCGTGCATCCCGCACGGTGCCTCTGGTTTCCAAGGTTTGCAATATCCAGATGGTTCGTGCTGCAGTTCAGTTAATGCTTGGCAAGAAATTGTCGGACCTGAACCTGATTCACAAAAAGATTCCACATTATGGCGTCAAGGAAGCGGTTTTCCCCTTCAATATGTTTCCAGAAGTTGATCCGGTTTTGGGGCCTGAGATGCGTTCAACCGGCGAAGTGCTTGGAATGGCTGATTCAGCCGGTATGGCTTTCTACAAGGCACAGGAAGCCGCACAGCAATTGCTGCCCACAGAAGGCATTGTGCTGCTTTCGATTGCCCAATCGGATAAGACCAGCATTCTGGAAGCCGCACGCCTGCTCTGTCAGTCCGGCCTTAAAATTGTTGCTACTGAAGGAACCTGCCACTATCTGACACAAAATGGCATTGTGGCGGAAAAAATCCTCAAATTGCACGAGGGCCGCCCCAATATCAGTGATGCGATTATGAATAGCCAAATCAAATTGGTCATCAACACACCCAGCGGTAAACTGGGCAGCCATGACGATTCCTATATCCGTAAAACCGCAATTAAATACAAATTACCGTATATTACAACCACAGCCGCAGCCCTTGCCGCAGCCAAAGGAATTTCGGCTTGCAAACAGAAACAGCACACCGTGAAGTCGCTCCAGGAGTATCACCACGAGATTGTATAAATTGAAAGACTTTTATGCCCAAGCGAAAAGATATAAAGAAAATTCTAATCATTGGTTCAGGTCCTATCGTCATCGGTCAGGCCTGCGAGTTTGATTATTCCGGCGCTCAGGCCTGCAAGGTTCTCCGCAAGGAGGGCTTTCAGGTGGTGCTGGTTAACAGCAACCCGGCAACCATTATGACCGACCCGGAGTTGGCGGATAAAACCTATATTGAGCCCATTACGCCGGAAATGGTCGCCAAAATCATCGAAAAAGAGCGCCCCGACAGCCTCTTGCCGACTCTCGGAGGGCAGACCGGCTTAAATACCGCCGTCGCTTTGGCTGAATCCGGCGTGCTGAAAAAGTATAAGGTAAAACTGCTTGGCGCCGATCTGAAAGCGATCAAGCGGGCCGAAGAACGCGACCGCTTTAAGCAGATTATTCAGGATATCGGGTTGGATGTCCCGCAAAGCGGCTATGCCCACAATCTTGACGAAGCGATGAAAGTGATGGAAGAAATCGGATTTCCACTGATCATTCGTCCGTCTTATACGCTTGGCGGGATGGGCGGCAACGTCGCCTATAATATCGATGAGTATAAGCGGATGGTGCAGTGGGGTCTGGATATGAGCCCGCGCAGCCAGGTTTTAATTGAAGAATCCGTCGTTGGCTGGAAAGAATACGAACTGGAAGTGATGCGCGACCGCAAGGATAATGTGGTCATCGTCTGCTCCATTGAAAATCTCGACCCGATGGGCATTCATACTGGCGACAGTATCACTGTTGCTCCAGCCCAGACGCTGACGGATAAAGAGTACCAGATTATGCGGGATGCTTCGCTGAAAATCATTCGCGCTATCGGCGTCGAAACGGGCGGTTCGAATATCCAGTTTGCCGTCAATCCCAAAAATGGCAAATTATATGTGATCGAAATGAATCCCCGCGTCTCGCGCAGTTCCGCGCTGGCGTCGAAAGCAACCGGCTTTCCAATTGCCAAAATCGCTTCGCTGCTTGCGGTTGGCTATACGCTCGACGAAATCCCGAACGACATTACTAAAAAAACGCCAGCCTGTTTTGAGCCGACAATTGACTATGTTGTTGTCAAGTGGCCGCGGTTTACTTTTGAAAAATTCCCCGCAACTGCCCCGGAACTGACCGTGCAGATGAAATCCGTCGGCGAGGCGATGTCGATTGGGCGGACATTCAAAGAAGCGTTTCACAAGGCGATCCGGTCGCTTGAAATCGACCGTTATTCGCTGGACGCGAGTCATATCAAACCCAACCTCAATGACGACCAGCTTCAGGAGCGGCTGCGGAAAAATTACTGGGATAAACTGTGGTATATCGCCGAGGCGTACCGAAGAAAGTATACCACCGACGCGATTTTTGTCCTGACGCACATTGATCCGTGGTTTCTCAATCACATCCGAGAGATTGTCGAGATGGAAAAGAAGCTGTTCGCTGGCGGTCTTGAAAAACTATCTCCGGAGTTGTTTCGGCAGGCCAAAGAATGGGGCTTCAGTGACAAGTATCTGTCGATGAAATTTGGCGTCGAAGAATTGGAAATCCGCAAAAAACGGCTCGATGCAGCCATCCGCCCTGTTTATAAAATGGTCGATACTTGCGGCGCGGAGTTTGAGGCGGCTACGCCCTATCTCTATTCGACCTATGAAACCGAGTGCGAAGCCAATCCGACAACACGTCGAAAAATTATGATCTTAGGCGGCGGCCCTAACCGTATCGGACAGGGTATCGAATTCGACTATTGCTGTGTTCATGCGGCCTTTGCCCTCAAGGAAATCGGCATCGAATCGATTATGGTCAATTGCAATCCCGAAACCGTATCGACTGACTATGACACGTCTGACCGGCTTTATTTTGAGCCGCTGACGTTCGAAGATGTGATGTCGATTGTCGAAGTCGAAAAGCCTGATGGCGTCATTGTCCAATTTGGCGGACAAACGCCGCTAAAACTGTCAAAAGCCTTATACAAGGCCGGAGTGCCGATTATCGGCACCTCGCCCCAGAGCATTCAAACGGCGGAAGATCGCAAGCTGTTCAATAAACTGATTACAAAACTGGGATTGCTCCAGCCTGCCGGCGCAACGGCCACCAGCTATGAACAGACGCTCAAAGTTGCCAAAAAACTGGGCTATCCTGTTTTGGTTCGCCCCTCGTTTGTGTTGGGTGGTCGGGCCATGGATATTGTCTATGATGAATCCGCATTGAAGGCTTGCGTCGAAGAGGCGCTGGAAGTCTCAGGCGAACACCCGATTCTAATTGACAAATTCCTCGATGATGCGATGGAGTTGGATGTTGACGCGATCTGCGATGGTGAAACAGTTGTCATTGGCGGGGTGATGGAGCATATCGAAGAGGCCGGCATTCACTCCGGCGACAGCGCCTGTTTCCTGCCGCCGGTAACACTCAAGCCTGAACTCATCGTCGAAGTCAAGCGGCAGGCCAAACTGCTGGCTCTCGAATTGCAGGTCAAGGGATTAATTAATATCCAGTTTGCTATCAAGAACAACCAGGTTTATATTATCGAAGTCAACCCCCGTGCTTCGCGAACGATCCCGTTTGTCAGCAAAGCGATCGGTGTTCCGCTGGCCAAACTGGCCGCCAAGGTGCAGGCCGGAATGACGCTCAAAGAGTTGGGTTTTACCGAAGAAGTCGGCCGCAAGTATTATGCCGTCAAAGAAGCAGTTTTCCCCTTTATGAAGTTCCAGGGAGCCGACGTAATTCTGGGTCCTGAAATGCTCTCCACCGGCGAGGTGATGGGTATCTCTGAAGATTATGGTGTCGCTTACGCCAAGTCGCAAATTGCAGCCGGATGCAATCTGCCGACAAAGGGCACGGTCTTCATCAGCGTACGTGATGCAGACAAAGCCCGCGGTGTTCAAGTGGCCAAAAAACTCCATGAACTAGGCTTTAAAATTCTGGCCACCAAGGGAACCTGCATCGAACTGATTAAGAATAACATCCCCTCGGAATTTGTGCGTAAGGTCGTCGAGGGTCGTCCCAATGTTGTGGACTTAATGATCAATAATCAGATCGATCTGATTATCAATACGACGGTCGGCGAGCAGACAATTAAAGATTCTTTCCCCATCCGTCGGACGGCGCTGGATCGTCAGATTCCGTATGTTACCACGATTCGTGGCGGTCTGGCTGCGGCGCGGGCTATCGAGGCGATGCGAAGTGAGAAATTAACCGTAAATTCGATTCAAGCCTATTACAGGAAGAAATAGTTATGCCGAATACCAAAGCAATTTTGTTACTGGAAGATGGAATCGTTTTTGAAGGGCGGTCTTTTGGCGTCAAAGGATGTGCCGTCGGCGAGGTCGTCTTCAATACCTCGATGACCGGCTATCAGGAAATCCTGACCGACCCATCCTATTATGAGCAAATTATCACGATGACCTATCCGATGATTGGCAACTATGGAACCAGTGCCGCCGATTGGGAATCACGAAAGCTTTTCTGTTCCGGATTGATTGTCAAGGAAAACTGCCCGTTTCCCAGCAACTGGCGGAATGAAAAAAGCCTTAGCGATTATCTCAAAGAAAACAACGTCGTCGGTCTTGAAGGCATTGACACCCGCAAATTGGTTCGCCACATCCGCACACAGGGAGCGATGCGAGGCATTATCTCCTCGTCCGAACAGAATATCGGCGTCTTGAAAAAGAAACTGGATGCCTATCCCGGTCTTGTCGGGCGTGATATCGTCAAGGCTGTAAGCATCGATAAATCATACGTCTGGGATAAAGGCGTGGTCGATGCCATCACTGGTCAGGAATGCAAGCCCAAAAAACAGTACAATGTCGTCGCGTATGACTTCGGTATCAAAACCAATATTCTGCGGCTGCTGGTTTCAAATGGCTGTAAGGTTACGGTTGTTCCCGCCGATACATCCGCCAAAGAAGTACTTAAACGAAAACCCGACGGTGTCTTTCTCAGCAATGGCCCCGGCGACCCGGCGGCGGTTACTTATGCCGTTGACGCCATACGCGATTTGCTTGGTAAACTCCCGATTTTTGGTATCTGCCTTGGCCAGCAGCTTTTGGGGCTTGCCCTTGGCGGCAAAACCTACAAGCTCAAATTCGGCCACCGCGGCGGCAATCAGCCGGTCAAAAATCTGGACACCGGCTCGATAGAAATTACCAGCCAAAATCACGGTTTTACGGTGGATATTGATTCTCTCAAAGATAAGAATGTGGAGCTAACCCATCTTAATTTAAATGACAATACGCTTGAGGGAATTTGCTGCAAAAAGCTGATGGCCTATTCGGTGCAGTACCACCCCGAAGCTGCCCCCGGACCGCACGATTCACAGTATTTGTTCAAGCAGTTCACCGAGTGGATGGATAAGACAAAGAAGAAAAAGGCCTAATTTATTCGTAGCCGAATCTTTCCGAAATGTGGTTGATGGGCTTGTCTCTGACAAGCAGGTTTTTATGAGCTTAAAGCCCCGTCCCGCTTGCTCATTCTGGAAATATAACATCCGACAAAGATCGCAATCAGAAAAAGATAATCCAGGTCAGAAAGACTGTAGTGGCTGTGCTCGATAGCGTTTTCAAGATAGATTATGCCGTGATCGTTCCCTTCGTGCAGGATCGGTGCGATAATAACCGAACGGATGCCGCGATTGGTAATTTGACGCGGCATCTGATGGATCAAAAGAGGAAATTTCTTTTCTTGAACCTCTGCCAGGCTTGACGGCAGAGCCAAATCTACTCGCTGAAGCACTTCGGTATTGAGTTTTTTGCCTCCCTGAATATCCAGCGGGCCCGAAGGATGTTTGCGCAGCCCGATCCACACATTTATCCCGCGAAATTGCCCTAAAAGTAAATCCCCTAAAATAATATATAATTGATCGAGATTTTGGGCGGAGGTAATTTTCTCCATGGCCTGACAAAGCTGCTTGATCCGTTTGGCCGGAAATTTAATCGGCGGAGCGTCGATGGAATCCGGATTGCGTTCGACGGTATGCAGGTCTTTGCGGATTTGTTCCCCGACGACAGTATCTTCCATCGGTGTGATTTTGTTGACGTCAACTTCATCTTCGCCGAGGCTGACCTGAATGGTAAAATCGGCAATTCGGACAATATCGCCGTGTTTCAGTTCGTTTTTATGAATCGCCCTGTCGTTTAGATGGGTCTTATTGGATGAACCGAGGTCTTCAATGACCCAAGTCCCGTCGCGCATGGCATAAATTACGGCGTGTTGCCGGGAAACAGCCTGGTCTGGCAAAAAAACCTGACTGCCGGCTTGCCGTCCAATATATATCGGCCCCCGATCAAAACGAATCTCGTTAATTGAGCTTCCGCCGAGACTTACAAATAATCGCATATGTATCTCCATCCGTCGGGCTACTATACTGGAGCAACACAGGCATTTTATAGTATTTAAAGGTGCAAGTCAACCCGTAGAGCTGTTGAATCTGGATAATCAAATGGAAATCAACATGATCCGAACTCAGAAAAAGTGATGTTTTTTGTCTTCTTTAGAAAAGGCATTAGTATGCACATAATATCTTAAATGATTCGCATGTAACTTTAGCTAAACAAGTTTTTTCATATAAAAGTGATATTGTTTAGAAAGATATATTGGTTGAAGACTGTTGTGAATTGGGTATATTAGGGTGAAATTTGAGGTTATTTTGGGGAAATTTTTGGTACTCTGCAGGCAGTTGAGACTTGACAAGGCGGGATGTTATCCTTACATTGTTGGCTCTTTGAGATTGACCGCGGTTAGGGTGCATCCAGTCAGTGGTAGAAAATGTGAAGCAAAACAGCCCTTGTGGCTGAAAATGGATAAAAATAACTGAAAACTTATATTTTAGGAGATGTTCGATGACGACAAAGATTGCAATTAATGGTTTTGGCCGTATCGGCCGGCTTGTTTTCCGTGCTTTAGTTGAGCAGGGATTACTGGGTTCACAGTTTGACGTAGTGGCGGTTGGCGATATCGTTCCGGCAGATAACCTGGCCTATTTGCTTAAATATGATTCCATACAGGGCAAGTTCAATGGAACGATCGCCTCGAAAAAGTCCTCACCCGACAAGGCCGATGATGATGTTTTGGTCGTTAATGGCAAGGACATCTTAGTCGTTAGCGCCAAGACCCCGGCGGAACTGCCCTGGGCAAAATTGGGTGTGCAGATTGTTATCGAATCGACGGGCTTATTTACCGATGCCGAAAAGTGCAAGGGTCATATCGCCGCCGGCGCAAAGAAAGTGCTGATTACCGCACCCGGCAAAAATGAAGATATCACCATTGTGATGGGTGTCAATGACGATAAGTATGACGCCGCCAAGCACAATATTGTGTCTAATGCCTCTTGCACGACCAACTGCTTAGCGCCGGTTGTGCATGTGATTATCAAGGAAGGTTTTGGTCTGGCCGAAGGCCTTATGACGACGATCCATGCTTATACCGCGACCCAGAAAACGGTCGATGGTCCGTCGAAGAAGGACTGGAAAGGCGGCCGTACCGCAGCCCAGAATATTATCCCCTCGTCAACCGGCGCAGCCAAGGCCGTGGGGCTGGTACTGCCCGAAGTGAAAGGTAAACTGACCGGTATGGCGTTCCGCGTTCCGGTACCGACCGTTTCCGTCGTTGACCTGACCTTCAAGACCGTTAAAGAGACCTCGCTTGCAGAAATTAAAGCGGCGATGAAGAAAGCCAGTGAAACATACCTGAAGGGTATTCTCGGCTACACCGAAGACGAAGTGGTTTCGAGCGATTTTATTCATGACGCACGCTCGTCGATCTTTGATGCCGGCGCGTCGGTTGAACTGAATAAGAATTTCTTCAAGCTGGTCAGTTGGTATGACAATGAGTGGGGTTATTCGAACCGCACCATCGACCTGCTCAAGAAGATGGCGAAATAAAAACTGAACCATGGGGATCTGTCCATACCCGGGCGGATCCCTTTTTAGTGTCCTGTGCAGCATCGCCTCACATCAGGATTTTTGTTTTTACATAAGGATAACGGATTATGACCGATAAACAGCTTGAACAGACACTGGTTCTCATCAAGCCTGACGCGCTGAAAAACTCCATTACTGGATTTATCTTTTCGCAATTATCTGAATTTCATACCGGAGCGCGTTTTGCGGGTACCAAGGTCGTCCATGTCACACGGTTTCTGGCCGCGGAGCATTATGCCGAACACGTCGGCAAGCCGTTTTATGAGCCGCTGCTGGACTACTTGACTGGGGCGCTGCATTACAGCGAACAGGACAAGTGGAAACGCCGGGTCGTTGCGATTGTGTATCAGGGTGTTGGCGTTTTAGACAGGCTGCGAGCCATCGCGGGACCTACCAATCCGCATAAGGCACGCGAAGAAAAGCCCGGCTGTATCCGGTCGCTCGGAACCGTTGTGCCGATCAAAGATGCGGCGGGCAACACGATTGATAATCGTATGGATAATTTAATCCACACCTCTGCGTCGCACGAAGAGGCTGAACGTGAAATCAAGCTGTGGTTTTTGCCATTTGATATTCCACCGATGATGCGGGCGTATCCGGTTGAAACGTGCCCGACTCATTACTATTATAAAGAAGGCCGGGTATATGAAACCTACGAGCCGGACAGCATCTTTTTGCTCGCCCCCGGCGATCCGGTCTGGACGAGCGATCTTGAGATTCTCCGGAGCTGTGTACGAAATGAACCCGCCAAAGGCAGCTTAAACGCTGTTGTGGCGAAATATGCGATGAATCGTGATTAAAAAATAACAGGAGATTGCTATGGCAAAGAAAACAGTTGCAGATATCGATGTAAAAGGCAAACGCGTCCTGATGCGGGTGGATTTCAATGTCCCCATCGATGACAAGGGAAGCATTACTTCCGACAATCGCATCGTTATGGCGCTGCCGACCATAAAGACCATCGTCGAAAAAGGCGGCAGAGTGATTTTGATGAGTCACCTGGGCCGACCGGATGGCGAAAAGAAACTTGAATTTACGATGAAACCTGTGGCAAAACGGCTCTCGGAACTTTTGGGTAAGTCCGTGGTCTTTGCCGAAGATTGCATCGGTCCCGATGTCAAGGTCAAGGCGATGTCGCTGAAAGATGGCGATGTGATGCTGCTTGAAAACGTCCGTTTCTATAAGGCTGAAGAGATCAAAGATAAAAAAGCCAAAGAAGACGCAGCCCTCCGTAAGGAAAAAGACGACTTCGCCAGACAGATCGCCGAACTTGGCGATGTGTATGTGGATGATGCATTCGGCACCGCTCACCGCGATAATGCTTCGATGCTGACTGTGCCGCAGCTTATGGGCAACAAGCCCAAGGTTGTTGGCTTCCTCGTTGAAAAGGAATTGCGGTTCCTCGGCGATACGATTAATAACCCGGTGCGGCCATTTGTGGCAATTCTCGGCGGGGCGAAGGTGTCCGATAAACTGGCGGTGATTGAAAACCTGCTCAGCAAGGTCGATAGAATCCTCATTGGCGGGGCGATGGCCTATACGTTCTTTAAGGCGCAGGGACGCAAAATCGGCAAGAGTTTATGCGAAGATGAATTTATGGAAAAGGCTAAAGAATTGTTTGGCAAAGCCAAAGCGGCCAATTGCGAACTGGTCTTGCCGGTTGATGATGTGATCGCCCGTGAATTTAAAGAAAATGCCGAAAATAAAGTTGTAACCGGTGATATTCCGGACGGCTGGCAGGGTCTGGATATCGGGCCTGCATCGCGGAAACTATTTGCCAGCAAGCTGGCGGATGCCAAGACGGTCGTCTGGAATGGCCCTATGGGCGTATTCGAAATGAAGCCGTTTGATGAGGGTACCAAGGCTGTCGCTTTGGCGGTAGCCGAGGCCACCGGCAAAGGTGCCAAGAGCATCATCGGCGGCGGCGACAGCGCCAGCGCTATCAAGAAGATGAAGCTTTCTGATAAGGTGACACACGTCTCTACTGGCGGCGGAGCCAGCCTTGAATTCATGGAAGGCAAAAAGTTTAAGGCAATTGATATTCTGGATGAAAAATAGTTGCTGCGCCGCATATTCTGTGATGTCTGCGGCGAAAATAAAAATGTAAAATGCAAAGTGCAAAATGACAATGAAAAAATCAAAAGTACAGGCAGGATGTAAATGCGTGCTTGGTTCTTTTTGAATTTTGATTTGTCATTTTGCATTTTAATTTTTGATATTTGATTTGAGAGTCTTTGCTGCGAAAAAAGATGAATAAACGTGAACTGCCAAAGCCCGGAACGTTTGAATTGGCTCCATCAATTCTGAGCGCGGATTTTGCGAACCTTGGGGCGGAAATCGCTCAGGTTGTCAAGGCTGGGGCAAAGATGGTGCATCTGGATGTGATGGATGGGCACTTTGTACCGAATATTACGCTTGGGCCTGTTGTCGTTAAGTGGATTCGCCAGTGCACCGATGTGTTTTTAGATACGCATCTGATGATTACCAATCCGGAAAAGTACGCCGAGCCGTTTGCCAAAGCTGGCGCGGATTTGATTACGTTTCATATTGAAACGGTCAAAGACCCTGTCGAGTTTGTTAAATATCTGCGCGGGCTGGGTGTGCAGGTGGGCGTAACGCTCAATCCGCCAACTGCGGCAAAGACCATTGAGAAAATCGCACCGCTGTGTGATATGGTTTTGGTGATGACGGTTAATCCCGGTTTTGGGGCACAGGCTTTTATCGATGAAGCGGCTCAAAAATGCCTGCATATACGACAGATAGTTGGCCCCAACGTGCGGATTGAGGTTGATGGCGGGATTTACGCCGAGACAATTGTTAAGGCGCGGGATTACGGAGCCGATACGTTTGTGGCTGGCAATGCGATATTCAGCCAACCGGATAGAGCGGCGGCAATGAAGGCGCTGATGGAAGCGGCGAACAAAAGTTCATAGTTACAGATTCTTAGTTCATAGATATGGCGAAAAATAAAAAAGCGGGTTGGGACGGATTTTCACTGAAGCCTCGTAAAGAGATGCCAGCAGGGCTGTGGATGGCCTGCTCGGCTTGTCAACAGATGCTTTATCGCAAGACGGTGGAGGAAAATCTCAATGTCTGTCCGGCCTGCGGTTGTCATTTCCGTGTGGATGGACCGATGCGTGTCCGTCAGCTTGTCGATGAGGGAGCATTTGAGGAAATTGGCGCCAATCTGGGCAGCAGCGATCCGCTTGGCTTTAACTGGGATAACAAAAATTATAAAGATCGCATTAAATTTGACCCCGACAAGGCAGCCTCACATGAGGCGATTTTGGTCGGTAAGGCATTTGTCAAAGGTCGCCGTGTTGTTCTGGCGGCAATGGATTTCAACTTCCTTGGCGGTTCGATGGGGATGGTCGTCGGCGAGAAATTCTGCCGCGGCGTGGATATTGCTATTGAGCAGAAACTTCCTTTTTTGGTAGTGTCCTGTTCCGGCGGGGCGCGAATGCACGAGGGGCTGGTTTCGCTTGCGCAGATGGCCAAAACCAGCGCCGCATTGGCGCGGCTGGATGAGAAAGGCGGGTTGTACATTTCGGTTTTGTCTGACCCAACAACTGGCGGCGTGTCAGCCAGCTTTGCGATGCTGGGAGATATTATCATTGCCGAGCCGAATGCCCTGATCGGGTTTGCCGGGCCTCGCGTGATTCAGCAGACCATCAAAATAGAATTGCCCGAAGGCTTCCAGCGGTCGGAATTTCTGCAGGAACATGGCTTTGTTGATATGATTGTCAAACGCCACGACCTGCGGAATGAAATTGCCCGGCTGATTGACTATTGCGTCAAATAACGACAATTTTCAGGTTCATTTCGTCATTTTCATTTTCAAAATGAAACAATCCGTTTATAATTCTACGATTATTTAGGGTTTCAATATGGGATATTTTAGAGAGACAATTGAGATTATGGAAGGCTATACGCCGGGGTTTCAGCCGAAGAACCCTGACGCGGTTAAGCTTAATACTAATGAAAACCCATATCCACCGTCGCCAAAAGTACTTGCGGCTATTCGGGAGGTGGCGGATTATCAGATTCGCCGGTATCCTGACCCGATGGGCGGGGCGTTTCGGCAGGCGGCGGCGGCGGTTTTGGGGCTGCCGGAAGACCATATCCTGTGCGTTAATGGGGGCGATGAACTGCTCAATTACGCATTTCGGGCATTCTGCGATGCGACTCGACCGGCGGCGTGGGTTGAGCCGACCTATTCGTTGTATCCCGTTTTGGCTAAATTGCAGGATTGCACCGCAATTACCGTTGGTCGGGATTGCAATTGGCTTAAAGAGCTGGCTCGAATTAATGCTCCCCTTACGATTGTCTGCAACCCCAATGCTCCGACTTGTGAATTTACGGCGGTCGAGCAAATTGCCGATCTTGCGGGTCGGCTTACGGGGGTGTTGCTGATTGATGAGGCGTATGTCGATTTTTCGGAAGATAGCTGTCTGCGGTTAGTCAGGCAGTTTCCCAATGTTCTTATTCTGCGGTCGATGAGTAAAGGGTACTCGCTGGCCGGGATGCGGGCGGGGTTGGCAATTGCGCAGCCGGAGCTGATTGACGGATTGATTAAGGTCAAAGATTCGTACAATATTGACGCGGTAACAATTCAGGCGGCAGCGGCGGCGATACAAGATCAGGCGTATCATAAAGATTGTGTAGCCAGGGTTAAGGTCGAACGCATACGGGTGATTGAGAAACTGAGGAAACTTGGATTGATTGTGCCGGATAGTGCAACGAATTTTGTACTTGCCCAGGGCGATGTGAAAAAAATACCCGGCATCTTCGATTCATTGAAACAGCGGGATATTTATGTGCGGTATTTTCGCCTGCCGGGGCTGGAGGACAAATTGCGGATTACGATTGGAACGCCGCAGCAGAATGATGCTTTGCTGGATGCGATTGCTGATATTAAGAGTACTCGTTAACGGATAGAAATGTATGAAAACCAGACAGACGACAATTGAGCGGAAAACGACGGAAACAGATATTTCCGTAAAGATGGATTTGGACGGGCAGGGTCAGTACCAGATTGATACGGGGATTGGTTTTTTTGACCACATGCTAAGCCACTTGGCCAAACATGGTAAAATAGATTTGACCCTGCGTGCCAAAGGCGATCTGCATGTTGACGACCATCATACGGTTGAGGATGTGGCGATTTGCCTGGGTCAGGCGTTAGTTAAGTCGCTGGGCGACAAAAAAGGCATTGCCCGTTTCGGCGACAGCGTCGTGCCGATGGAAGACGCCAAGGCGCAGGCGACGGTGGATTTGTCGGGTCGGCCGTACTTAGTCTATCGGGCGAAGTACAACACGCAGAAAATCGGCGAATTTGACGTCGAATGCGTTGAGGAATTTCTGCGTGCGTTTTCGACGGCGGGGCAGTTTAATCTGCATATTGATGTGCCGTATGGCGCCAACAGTCATCACATCGCCGAAGCGATCTTTAAGGCGCTGGGGCAATCGCTGGCAACGGCGGCCAAAGTCATCGGCGGCGACATTCCGAGTACCAAGGGAATCTTATGATCCACCCTTACTATGAATATCGCAGCGGCATCGGCATGGATATTCACAGGCTTGTGCCGGAACGACGGCTGATTTTGGGCGGCATCGAAATTCCGTTCGAGTTAGGGCTGTTGGGACATAGCGATGCCGATGCGGTTTTGCATGCGGTCGGCGATGCGATGGTCGGCGCGGCGGGACTCGGTGATATTGGGATACTGTTTCCCGATACCGATCCGCAATTTAAGGATGCTGACAGTGGCGAACTGATTCGGCATATTCTCTGGCTGGTTGGGCAGCAGGGCTGGGAATTGGTCAATATCGACTTGATTATTCATGCCCAACTGCCAAAGCTGGGGCCGTATCGGGGCCAAATGAAGCGCCGAATCGCCGAATTGCTGGAGATGGATTTTGCCAATGTCAATATCAAGGGCAAAACCAACGAGGGGTTGGATGCGGTCGGCGAGGGGCGGGCGATTGCGGCAACGGCGGTGGTGATGTTGAGACGGAAGATAAAATAAAACGTAATTTGAAAATCAAAATCAAAAATTAAAAATGAAATATCAAAATGACAATGTAAAAATCAAAAAGTTAAAACGCTGAGGCGGTATGATGAGTTGGCATTCTTTTTAACTTTTGATTTGTCAATTTGCTTTTTGCTTTTTAATGTTTGATTTATCCTGGCATAAATGGATTAACTTATGGCATTACAATTTTACAATACGCTGACACGAAAGACGGAAGAATTTAAGCCTTTGACTGCCGGAAAGGTCGGGATGTATGTCTGCGGGCCGACGGTCTATGGGCCGCCGCATCTGGGGCATGGCAAAAGCTATGTCAGCTTCGATATCGTGGTTCGCTACCTGCGGTATCTGGGCTATGCGGTAACGTATGTGCAGAATATCACTGATGTCGGCCACCTGACAGACGATGCGGATGCGGGCGAGGATAAGATTGCCAAGCAGGCTCAAAAGGAATTAAAACATCCGATGGCGATTGCCGAACATTATACAGCGATGTTCTTCCGCGACATGGACAAGCTCAATTGTGTCCGTCCCGATATTAGCCCCCGTGCAACCGGGCATATCCCTGAACAAATCGAACTGGTGCAGACGCTGGTAAGCAAGGGCTTTGCATACGAGGTCAATGGGTCGGTGTATTTTGACGTGGCCAAGTATGCCGAGTACGGCAAGCTTTCCGGGCGCGTAGTGGAAGAAATGCAGGCTGGAGCGCGAATTGATGTCAACAGTGAAAAACGCAATCCGGCGGATTTTGCTCTGTGGAAAAAAGCCGAACCCAATCATGTGATGCAGTGGAACAGCCCTTGGGGACGGGGCTATCCGGGCTGGCACTTGGAATGTTCGGTGATGAGTATGAAGTATCTGGGGGCGACCATTGACATTCACGGCGGCGGGCTGGAGAACCAATTCCCGCATCACGAATGCGAAATCGCCCAGTCTGAGGCGGCAAACGGTGTGCCGTTTGTGCGAACCTGGCTGCATAATAATATGGTTACGGTCAATGGTCAAAAGATGGGTAAAAGTCTGGGTAATTTTATCACACTCGAACAGCTCTTTACCGGAATGCATCCGGCACTCAGTCGGGCATACGACCCGCTGGCGATACGACAGCTCATCTTGAACAGCAATTATCGAATGACTATCGATTTTTCCGATGCGGCATTGTCGGCGGCACAAAGCGGCTACGACAAAATCTCCGAAGCGGTCGTTGCTGTCCGTAAACAGATGGCTAAAGCTCCAGCAGGAGCGGCGGATGCGGCGGTCGAAAACGAACTGGCTGAACTGAAAGCCAAATTTGAAGAGGCGATGAATAACGACCTGAATACGGCCGTGGCGGTGTCGGTGCTGTTTGAGTTGGTGCGGCTAGGCAATAAACTGCTGGCCGACGACAAGACGACCTCTGGCAGCCTGCAGGCGGTTGATGCACTCTTCCGCAAACTTGGTGGTGAGGTCTTGGGAATCGTCAAAGACAGCTACAACGACAAATCCGGCGGTGATGACCAACTGCTGGATCATTTGATGGCTCTGATGATCGAACAGCGCAAGGCCGCACGGGTGCGAAAAGATTTTGCCGCCTCCGATGCGATACGCAAACAATTGGATGAATTCGGGATCGTTCTTGAAGACAAACCCGGCGGCGTTTCGACGTGGAGACGGAAGTAATGCGAATTCTGGGTATCGACCCGGGTTTACAGGTCTGCGGCTATGCGGTGATTAAGGCCGATGGCGGGCAGATCACTTTGCTGGAAGCAGGCGTATTTCGGACGGATGCGAAAAAACGTCTCGAGCAGCGGGTTGAGCAGATTAGCCGGGACATTGAGGCGATACTGGATGGTTTTCAGCCGGAAGTGGTTGCGGTCGAGCAGTTGTACTCGCATTATCAGCATCCGCGAACAGCGATTTTGATGGGGCATGCCCGCGGC